>JBFEXN010000063.1:0-9101 GCA_041562655.1 Sulfurimonadaceae bacterium | reverse complement strand
GGTCAGAAGGTGATTCCTCTTAAAGCATATGGTGTCGAGTTGATGTATATGGGATCTTTGATGGACGAAGGTTCAGCATTGATCTGGCGTGGTGCTATGATCATGAAAGCGATCGAGCAGTTCTTACGTGATATTTTATGGTCTGAACTAGACTGTTTGATTATCGATATGCCTCCGGGAACGGGTGATGCACAGTTGACACTTGCTCAATCAGTCCCTGTAACTGCTGGTGTGACAGTAACGACTCCACAGATGGTGTCTCTTGATGACTCTCGTCGTTCTTTGGATATGTTCAAAAAATTGCATATCCCTATCGCAGGTATCGTTGAGAACATGTCAGGATTTATTGCTCCAGATACGGGTGTGGAATATGATATCTTTGGCAAGGGTACGACTCAGCCGATGGCGGAAGAGTTTGACACTAAGATTATTGCTGAGGTTCCTATCGAACCTGCCGTTCGTACAGGTGGGGATCAAGGGAAACCGGTTACTTTTGCTCAGCCAGATTCTGAGACAGCGAAACGTTTTATGGGTGCAGCTGAAGCACTTTGGGCGTCAATCGAAAAAATCAATGAAGAAGGTGGTGTCGATAATGCGGCTGTTCAACCGACAACACCTCCAGGTGTGTCTGCTTGTTCAACAGGTGGCGCAGCAGCTTCTCAACAAGCTCCGGCACAAAGTGGCGGCTCTTGTGGTACAGGTTGTGGCTGTCACTAAAGGGATGTGAGCCTTAGCTCACACCTTTTCACTTTCTACAAACAAGTTCTTCTCTTCCTCTTTTAATCCGTACTTTATACTATTTTTAGCGAAACTTTCAATATAATGTACCCATATTAAATGTCTGGAGTCTACTATGGAATCACAAGGTGTCATGACACGTGAGAATGAGGTGCGTGCAAAGTTGTATAAAAGTAAGATTCCTGCGTGGCTTGATTATCTACAGAGTGGGACGGGCGTTGTTCTGGCACTGTTTATGTGGGGGCATATGCTCTTCGTCTCAACAATATTGTTGGGAAAGGAGGCCATGTACACCGTATCAAAGTTTTTTGAGGGTGAGTATATTTTTGGCAAGAGTTATCCTGCGATTGTCTTGGTGATCACGGGCATCATCTTTTTTCTTTTTATCTTGCATGCTTTCTTGGCCATGCGTAAGTTTCCATCCAACTATAGACAGTATAAACTCTTTACCTCGCACATGGTACGTATGCAGCATTCTGATACGACCCTGTGGTATTATCAGGCAGTGACGGGCTTTATTATGCTGTTTTTAGGCTCTGTGCATCTATATGTCATCATGACGCATCCGGGTGAGATCGGACCTTATGCCTCCGCTGACAGAATGGTAAGTGACTGGATGGCCCCTTTGTATCTTATATTACTGGTTGCTGTTGAACTGCACGGCAGTATCGGTTTGTACCGACTTGCCATAAAATGGGGATGGTTTGAAGGTAAAAACTCCAAACTAAGCCGTAAACGTTTAAAAAAGGCGAAATATATCGTAACGGTCTTTTTTCTGACACTGGGTCTGGCTACTTGGGTGATGTATGTGAAGATAGGTATTGAACATAAAGACAAGGCGGGAGAACGCTATGTCTCTCAAAGCCTTACAGCAATGCAAAGCGAGGAGCACTAATGAAAATCACCTATACTGATGTATTGGTTGTTGGCGGAGGGTTGGCCGGTCTTCGAACGGCTACCGGAGCTAAAAAAAGAGGTCTGGATGTTATTCTTCTTAGTCTGGTCCCACCAAAACGCTCACATTCAGCAGCAGCTCAAGGAGGAATGCAGGCAAGTTTGGCCAACAGCGCCAAGGGAAAGGGGGACAATGAGGATGTCCACTTCATGGATACGGTCAAGGGGAGTGACTGGGGCGCAGATCAGGATGTAGTCCGTATGTTTGTCAACACAGCGCCTAAAGCCATTAGAGAGATGGCCGCTATCGGTGTTCCATGGTCACGTGTCAAAGAGGGTGATCATACGGCGATCATCAATGCAGAGAAAGTTACGATCACGGAAGACAAAGAGGCCCACGGGCTTATTACTGCACGAGACTTTGGCGGGACCAAGAAGTGGCGGACCTGTTATACTTCAGACGGTACGGGACACAGTATGCTCTTTGCTATGGACAACAAAGCACAAGAAGAGAAGATCGAAGTGCGCGAACGTATGGAAGTGGTCTCACTGATCCATGAGAACAACCGCTGTTACGGAGCGGTGGCAAGAAATCTGATTACAGGTGAACTGGTCGCCTACATCGCCAAGGCAACGACAATTGCGACAGGAGGATACGGACGTATCTACGCGGTTTCGACCAATGCCGTTATCTGTCAGGGTATGGGGCAGGCTGTCGCACTCGAGACAGGAGTGGCGAGCTTGGGAAATATGGAAGCTATTCAGTTTCATCCGACGGCAATTGTCCCGGTCGGTATCTTGACAACAGAGGGTTGCCGCGGGGATGGTGGTCTTTTAAAAGATGTTGATGGGTACCGTTTTATGCCGGATTATGAACCGGAAAAGAAAGAACTTGCGTCAAGGGACGTTGTCTCACGCCGTATGACGGAGCATATACGTACAGGAAAAGGTGTCAAGTCACGATATGGGGATCACCTGTGGCTGGATATCACAATCCTTGGCCGTGAGCATATCGAGAAGAACCTTCGTGAGGTCAAAGAGATATGTGAAAGCTTTTTAGGGATCGATCCTGCGGAAGAGTATATTCCTGTACGACCTACGCAACACTATTCTATGGGAGGAATCCGTACAAACCACAAGGGGGAGTCCCAGACGATGAAGGGGCTGTATTCTTGCGGTGAAGCAGCTTGTTGGGATATGCATGGATTTAACCGTTTGGGCGGAAACTCTGTGGCTGAGACGGTTGTCTCCGGGATGTTGGTCGCAGAATATATTGCCGATTATTGTGAAAGTGAAGAGAGCAATATAGAGATATCTACCTCTACGATTGAAGGCTTTATCAAAAAAGAGCAGGCCAAACTCGAAGCACTTATCAACAAAGAAAACGGTGAGGATGTCTATCCTATCCGACACGCGATGGAAAACATCATGATGGACAAGGTCGGTATCTTTAGAAACGAAGAGGATTTGCAATCGGCTGTAAACGAGTTGGAAGCCTTACTGGTACGAAGCCATAATATCGAAGTCAAGCACAAGACTCTGGTAGCCAACCCTGAACTTGTCAATGCATACAGGACGCAAAGGATGTTAAAGCTTGCCCTGTGTGTGGCCAAAGGTGCATTGGAGAGAAGAGAGAGCCGAGGAGCACATGCCCGTGAAGATTATCCTGAGCGAAATGATAAAGAGTGGTTAAAGCGTACGATCACGACCTGGCCGGATGAGAATCAGACGATGCCGACCGTCTCGTATGAAGATATAGAGATAGAGTCTATGGAACTTCCTCCGGGCTTCAGAGGATATGGAAAAGACAATACTATCGTCAGTGAACGCTCGATCGAGAGACAGGCAAAGGTAGATGCTATAAGAAAAGAACTTGAAGAACAGGGCAAAGACCGTTTTGAGATACAAGAAGCCTTGATGCCCTATTTGCATCAGTTACCGAAAAAATATCAGGGACGCAACGAGCGTTTAGGGGAGAGATTCGATGAACAGTAATGAAACAAACCGTATATTAAAGATATCTATTTTGCGTTTTAATCCGAATGAAAAGGGGGACAAACCACGGGTTGAGACCTTTGAACTGGAAGAAGCACCGGGGATGACGCTCTTTATCGCACTTAATGATATTCGTGAAAAATATGATGCATCCTTGAAATTTGATTTTGTCTGCCGTGCAGGGATCTGCGGAAGCTGCGGGATGATCATCAATGGAAAACCAGGGTTGGCATGTCGTACATTGACGTCTAAACTCGATCCGGAGATAAGCCTCGCTCCCTTACCGGTCTTTGAACTTATCGGGGACCTTTCCGTCTATACCGGAAAATGGATGCGTGGCATGAATGAACGTGTTGAGGCATGGATACACAAAGAAGAGAGCGCAGAGATAGATACCGACCGTCTCGAAGAGAGAATGGACCCGGATCTGGCTGATGAGATATATGAAGTAGATCGTTGTGTAGAGTGTGGGTGTTGTGTCGCAGGCTGTGGGACTATGGTCATGCGTGATCAGTTCATCGGGGCAGTAGGACTTAACAAGGTGGCAAGATATGCACTTGACCCAAGGGACTTTCGTACAGATGAGGATTATTATAATATTGTCGGTGATGATAACGGTGTCTTTGGTTGTATGTCGCTGATGGGCTGTGAGGATCTCTGTCCCAAGGATCTTCCTCTGCAGTCAAAGATCGCTTATCTTCGAAGAAAGATGGTCGGACTACGATAAGACGATAAGGTAAACAAAGGAGCTTCTCTTCACCACTGGGTGAAAGAGCCTGTCAATACTCCCCAAACATCTCTGATGAGAATTCTACTATCTTATTTCGCCCGGTGTTTTTTGCTTCATACAAGGCAGAGTCAGCGTATTTGATGACTTTCCAAATAGAGTCGGAATCATCCGGAAGTCTAGCGATACCTATACTGAGTGTTTTTTCAATACTCTCCGATCCCACCATAAACTTTTTATCTTTGAAGTCTTTGTGTATAGTAGATGCGATCTTCATTGTCGCTTCATGCGTTGTGCGACGTAGAAGGATTAAAAACTCTTCTCCCCCGTATCGGATGGCGAGATCGGACTCTCTGATAGATGATTTTAAGACCTCACTCAATCCTTTGATGACAGTATCGCCTACATCATGCCCATAAGTATCGTTTACAAGTTTGAAATAATCGATATCAATCATCATGATGTCGTAATTGGTCTTGTCTCTTTGAATATTAGCCTGTTCTAACTCTATATACTCTTCTAAAAAGCGTCGGTTATAGAGTCCTGTTAAACCATCACGAAGTGACGATTCACGCAGGATATCCTTCAGTATCTTGCTCTCGACAACAGGTTTGGCTGCTTCGAAAAAGTTTTTGATACTTGTTATTTTATTACTGATATCGTCGATCTGTTCTTTATCCTGCGCGGATATGGATAGGATAAGCGAGTAATCATTATTGATATTAAATGGCAAACAGGTATATTCAAGTTTCCCATTTTGAGTACAGGCTGAACAGAGGTTAGGAAAATCACTTGAGATGATGTCTGTGGCTGTTCTATAGGCACGGCATTCGAGTGCGTCACTGTCAGCCTGATGCGAACAAAAGCTCTCTCCCTCGGTAATATAAAGAAGGTTCCGCTCTTTACGCAGATGATTGACCTCATACATCGCAAAGTGTTTAAGTCCAAATTTACACTCTAAAAGATGATAAATTCTTTCGTATATGGCATACTTGTCTTTATCGAGCTCTATGGTCTTTTTAAACTTATAGATATCAGCCAGTTCATGGATGATACTACTGGCTTCGTGCAAAGGATCCGTGCATGAGATATGATTACGTGCGACAAAGCTGTGCAATTGCTCTTTGATATTACCAAAGGCATCTTGCATCTTCTCAAATAAATCGTTCATCTGATCCGTGACCTCTCTACCTTCCCCCTGAAGTCGTGTGGTAAAACGGTATGTGAAATCACCAAGATATGCTTTTTTTGTACCTTCACGAAGATTGTTGAACAGGCACATATACGGTTTGAAGTAGTGGTTTGTCAAATAGAGGGCGATGAGTAGAAAAATAAGGTTGATACCAAATATTTTAGCCATGGTCAGTGTACCTGCCTCACGGATATCTTCAATATTAAACTCCATACTGATGGCACCCAAGACATCACCCTCTTTAGCGTTATGACAAGAGAGACAGTTTGGACTGCCATACGCCGTAGCTATATAGGGGATACTGACACGAAGAATGGCTTGTTCAGCATCTTCGATGATCTTGCGGACGGTCTTACCCTCATTTAATACCTGATCGTCAAGCGCATCTCTTGTTATCTCGTTCTTTAATCCCGTACCGTACTGGGCGATGGTGTTGTCTGCTCGGACTATCCATAGGTTTTCGACATCTTTAGACTCAGCAATATTACGTAAAAAGAACTCTCTTTTGTCCATGATGCCATTGACCATATGTGCGGTTAGACCATCACGGACGATCTCTGCGGTCATCTTTGATTTTTCTATGGCATTGTTATATGCATATTCTCTAAAATTAACAGCGACATTGATGATAGTCGCAGTAGCTAGGCCGATCAACATCAGCGCAACGATAAGGAGAAGTTTTCTGTTGGTATTCATATCATGACTTTGTGATAATATAAGTATTAATTATCTTCAGTATATCGATTGAACTTTAAATTTTTATTTAAATAAAAGATTTTAGTTTGCTAGAGTGAAAGTTTGACTTTGTAGTGACACTTTTTGAAAAAGTCAGTTGCTGTTACTACTCAACAGTAACTGACTTTGCAAGGTTACGTGGCATATCGACGTCATTTCCAAGACGTACGGATATCTCAAGAGAGAGAAGCTGAAGTACGACCATCATTTCAAAAAATTCATGCATATAGTTGGTACGCTTGGCAATCTTGATATAGTCATCTGCCTTGTCAAACTCAATGGCAGAGATGGCGCATATCGTACTGTCTCGTGCAGAGAGTTCCTCGACATTTGACTTTGTCTTATCGTATAAAAGATTTGTCGGCATCAGGGCAATGGTAAACAGCTCGGGATCAGCCAAAGCGATAGGCCCGTGTTTCATCTCTCCGGAAGGGTATCCCTCTGCATGAAGATAGGAAATCTCTTTAAGTTTAAGCGCTCCCTCAAGGGCCAGAGGAAAGAATATGTCTCTTCCGATAAAGAAGAATCCGTGCCCATGCAGATAACGTTTGGAAAGGCGGCGAAGTTTTTCATGCAACTCATCCGTAACCTTTACAGTTGAAGGGACTTCCCTTAAAAAGGAAATCTGTTGCGATAATTCAGTTGAAGTAAGGCTGGAACGTAGTTTGGCCAGGTAGAGTGAAAGCATCCAGAAGACGACCATTTGTGTCGCAAAGGCCTTTGTCGATGCGACTCCCTTTTCAATGCCGGCGCGTGTCAGTATAGAAGCATCTGCTTCTCGTACCATAGAAGAATTATCCACATTACATATGACTAAAGATCTAAGACCAGCAGCTTTGGCCATCTTAAGTGTTTCCAGTGTATCCGCCGTTTCGCCGCTTTGAGAGATGGCAACAAAGAGAGTGTCTTTGTTCATCAAAGGCTCTTTGTAACGAAATTCGCTGGCGATTTCTACTGAACAACGGATTTTGGAGTAACGCTCAAAAAGATAAGAAGCAGCCAGTGCGGAATGATAAGATGTTCCACAGGCACACAGTTTGATTTCGTTGATACCCTCAAACAGGTCTTTATCAAGCTCTTCAAATAAAATACTGTCTTCACCCAAGCGGCCTAAAAGGGTGTCAGAAACGACTTGGGACTGCTCATAGATCTCCTTTTCCATAAAGAAACGGTAGCCCTCTTTTTGCGCGGAGAGCTTTGAGCTAGGAAGTGTTTTTAAAACAGGATTTATCTTTTCATACTTGGCGTTGAAAACTTCGACGGAATCAGTTGTAAGGTATCCATTCTCACCGTCGTTCAGATATATGACATCTGAACAAAGTCCGATAAGAGGTGTGTCTGAGGAGGCAAAATGCTTTTCATCGTTGCCTATACCAATGAGCATAGGCGAACCATTCTTTGCAAAAAATATTGTCTCAGGAGAACACTTTGTGATGAGCAAGATAGCATAGGCCCCCTCAAGTTCATCCAAGGTCGCTCTGAAGGCCTGAAGGGGATCTTTTAGTTTTTTTAGGTGTGATTCAAACAGATGCACGATGACTTCTGTATCTGTTTGGGAAAGAAAAGTCGCCCCTTCGGCTATGAGACGTTTTTTAAGTTCTTGATAGTTTTCAATGATGCCGTTGTGAACGACATAAGAAGTTTCGCCGATATGCGGGTGTGCATTGAGTTCGGTCGGTTTTCCATGCGTTGCCCAGCGTGTGTGGCCGATACCGATAGAAAATCCTTCAGGTTTGAAGTCTTGCGTCTTAAGTCTTAAGTTCTCCAGTTTTCCGACCGCTTTAAAAATAGAAAAGTTTTCATCTTGAAGTATGGCGATGCCGGCGGAGTCATATCCGCGGTATTCAAGCTCTCCCAACCCGTCCAGGAGGATATCCTTTATATTATTCTTACCTACATATCCGACAATTCCGCACATCTTTATACCTTATTTACTAACGCATCAATAATTTTTTCAGTATTATGACAGACATTGTGATGTTTTTCAATTAAAAACTGATCCCGCGCACGATTCTTTATCGTATGGACCTTAGCGGTGGCTATGTCGATCTGTTCATCATCGAAGGCTTTGATGACATAAGCCAGTAATCCCGGCTGATCGGCAGTATTTATACTTAATCTGGCATAGGTGTTTGAATGTTCACAATCGAGGCTGATCTCATCTTCTTTGATAACAGGTTTTGTAAGTTTAATGCCCTTTTCCATGTCAAACGAGTCGTTGATGATCTCCTCTATATGGTAGATGTCATCGACATCGATGGCTTGTGAGAACTCGATTTTAAAATATTTAATATCATCGTAGAGTTTAAAGATATCCATCGCCACGATATTCAAGAAGCTTAGCTTTCCAAGAAGATAACCCATGTTAAGAGGGATATCCTTAAAGATCTCGATGACGAGATTGGGTGTATGGGTGATAGTGTAGGTGTATTTTTCCAAACCACTGGTCTTTTGTACCAGGTCGACTATCTCTTGAGGTTTGTGTTTGATAAAAAACAGATTTGATGCTATTGAGAGGATACGCTTTTGCTGTAATTTGTTCAATACTAAGAATGCAGCATTCTTTTTAAGGGCATCTTCACGTTTGCGTCGTTTTTCAGCCTCGTTGATCATCTCTTTATTATCGATGACTTCTAATGATGCATGATAAAGCTCACGAAGGAGTTTTGCGTTAAAAGAGTTGTAGGTCTTTTGGCTGACACCGTTGATATCAGCATAGGTAAGGACAAAAAGGAGCTTGAGTGTTCGTTCATCTTTGACCTTGGATATGAAGGAAAAGAGGATGTTCTCATGATAAAAGTCTTCTCTGAACGCAACATG
>JBFEXN010000062.1:0-9348 GCA_041562655.1 Sulfurimonadaceae bacterium | reverse complement strand
CCTTGTCGATGGCAAGTGCAGCTTGATGGAGATCCTTCACCTGACCGGTGGCAAGATCACTCATCGCTTTCTCTCCAGCTTGTTGCATCTCATTAACGTCATCCAGAGATTTTTTAAGGGCATCGGCAAAACCTGATCCGTCAACTTGATTCTTAGTATTACTTTTGCCTAAGAGGTCAGCAGTGGAAAGGCCGGAAACTTTGTTTAAATCACTCATGCTCTAATTATACCTTATTTTATGCTTGAATAATACTCATCGCACTTTGTGCCATGGTCTTTACGCTTTGAAATGCTGCGACATTTGCCTGATATGAACGTGTCGCTTCGATCAAGTCTGCCATTTCTATCACAGGGTTGATATTCGGATATGCGACATAACCCTCAGCATTAGCATCCGGATGAGAAGGCTCAAATTTCATCATTGGCTCTTTATCATCGCGAACAATCTTGTCTACGAGTACACTCATGATCGGCGGATTTACTTTTTTGTTAAACTCACCTTCATCAAGAGGATCAGAGTATCCTGCATCAGAAGTGTCTTCCATCAATCTGTCATTCAGCACCTTGTTAAAGTCGATCGCTTTGAACATAACCTCACGGCGTCGATACGGTCCACCCTCTTCAGTGCGTGTCGTCTGCGCATTGGCGATGTTTGACGAGATGACGTTGACACGCGCTCTTTGCGCTGAAAGACCGTATCCGCTAATATCAAAACTGTTTAAAAATGCACTCATGAGATATCCTTATCTATTACTGTGTTCGTTCAGAAGCCTGTAGGACAGCTTTGAAAATAGCCGCCTCTTTTTTAATGGCTGCTGTCAAACCTTGAAACATCATCGAGTTCTTTGTCATCTCTGTTGTCTCAACATCAAGATCAACACTGTTACCGTCATTGCGAGCAAGATGCCCGTCACGGTAATAGAGCTGGGCTTGAGAACTCGTCTCTTCTTGAGCTGAACTGAAATGAGCACCGTTTGTCTGTGCTAGTTCAAGCCTTTTGACCTGCGGCTCGTTAAAGATCTTTTTTGCTTCGGCTTGAAGTGTCTCTTCAAAACGAATGTCTCTTGGACGATAAAACGGAGTATCCTCATTTGCAATATTACCTGCGATCAAGTCTTGTCTTGCGGCACGGTAATCAAGGGCTTTAGACATCAAGTCATGTGCTTTGCTGATTTGGATACCCATCTCTACTCCTTTAGATATGCTCTTGTACAAGCAAAATATATACCAAGTTTTGTGTTTTTTTCAAATTCTTAGTTTGGCTGGCTTTTTATTGATAAAGCACTTTTCAACCGAACTTTTTTAAAGAAACTTCTCTTTTTAGTCAAGCTTTCCTAAAAGAAAGATAATCTGAACATAGACGATTCAGACTATCTTTTGGCTTACATCGTTAAAATATCGTTCAATTATACACTAGAAAGAAGATAATGACGGACAGATCACTTTTTTTATCAGTCTCTTTGCTGATTACCATAGGGATAGTTCTATCATATTCACTCTCCTCCTATATCGTGATACTGTTTGAATACAACCCTTTTCACTTTGCCTTCCGTCAAGCTTTTTTTGCTTTTTTGTCTATTATCATGATGTGGTCGGTCTCTCGCCTTGATGCCGACGTGTGGCTGCATCGTATTGGTCTTACACTGTTTGTGTCAGGTCTTTTTCTGATGATGGTCATGCCTTTTTTACCTGCTTCGTTGGTCAGTGAAGTCGGTGGGGCAAAGCGTTGGATAAAGATCATAGGCTTTTCGCTGGCACCCGTTGAGTTTTTCAAGGTGGGATTTGTCTACTTTTTAGCCTGGAGTTTCACACGTAAGCTAAGTTCTCACCACAGCGAGCTTCGTCTGCGTGATGAGTTTGCACGCTTTATGCCTTATGCATTTGTCTTTGTCATTGTCATGTTTTTGATCGCTTTTATGCAAAATGACTTGGGCCAAGTTGTCGTATTGGGATTGACATTGGCATTTTTACTTTTCTTTGCAGGAAGTAGTTTTAAGTTCTTCCTTTCTTTGATATCTTTGGCCTTTACGTTTTTCATCTTTTTTATTCTTACAGCCGAGCACCGTCTGATACGGATCAAGTCTTGGTGGGCTTCTGTCCAAGGATTTGTCTTGGGTCTTTTCCCTGAGTCCGTCGCGGATCATCTGAGGGTCTCGGTAAGTGAGGAGCCTTACCAGATAGGACACTCATTGAACGCCATCCATAACGGAGGCTTCTTTGGCACCGGACTGGCAAACGGGACATTTAAACTCGGTTTTCTTTCCGAGGTACATACCGATTTTGTGTTAGCCGGTCTGGCTGAGGAGTTTGGTTTTTTTGGTGTTGTGTTTGTGACGATGATAGTGATCGTGGTCTTACAGCGCATATTTAAGATCGCCAATAGAAGTGAGAACCCGATCTATTATCTCTTTAGTGTTGGCATGGGGCTTCTGTTCGCATTTGCTTTTTTGATGAATGCGTACGGGATAAGTGGTCTGACGCCGATCAAGGGGATATCTGTTCCCTTCCTGTCCTACGGGGGATCATCCATGTTAGCTGCTAGTATAGGTATCGGGATGGTACTTATGATCTCGAAGAAGATGAGACGATGAAGATATTGATTACCGGTGGCGGTACGGGTGGCCACTTGGCAATCGCAAGAAGTCTCAGAGACGCGGCGATAGAGGCAGGGCATACCTGTACTTTTGTTGGCTCAACAGCGGGACAGGACAGAGCCTGGTTTGAAGAAGACAAGCTCTTTGAAAGCGTACACTTTTTACATACCAGCGGCGTCGTCAACAAGAAAGGACTTCATAAGATCGCCTCACTTTATATGAGTTTCAAAGCGATGATAAAGGCTTTTTCTTTATTAAAGGGTGTCGATTGTGTGATAAGCGTGGGCGGGTTTTCGGCTGCTCCGGCCTCTTTTGCCGCCGTACTTTTACGCCGTCCCTATTTTATACATGAACAAAATGCGGCAGTAGGACGTCTTAACAATCTCCTGCGACCCTTCACAAAAGCCTTTTTTAGCTCATATGAGAAGACTTCGTTGGTCAAGGACTATCCGGTAAGAAAATCTTTTTTTGAAAACACACGTATTCGAGGGAGTGTCAAAACAGTGATCTTTTTAGGTGGGTCACAGGGGGCACGCTTTATCAATGAGCTTGCGTTGAAGGTCGCACCGACACTTCAGAAAAAAGGCATTAAGATTATCCATCAGGCGGGTAAGCTCGAGCTGCAGAAGGTAAAATCTGCCTATAGTGCCTTGGACATCCAGGCGGATGTGTTTGACTTTAGAGATGAT
This sequence comes from Sulfurimonadaceae bacterium, assembly GCA_041562655.1. Taxonomy (GTDB): domain Bacteria; phylum Campylobacterota; class Campylobacteria; order Campylobacterales; family Sulfurimonadaceae. The sequence continues at coordinate 6,065 of JBFEXN010000062.1, read as the reverse complement.
GTCGATTTGTTGATGAAGCAGAGCGATCTGGCGGTTAGCCGCTCTGGGGCCAGTACTTTATGGGAGCTTTGTGCCTCGGCTCTGCCGGCTCTTTATATCCCCTATCCCTACGCGGCAGGTGATCATCAATTTTATAATGCTTCTTTTCTTTTGGAAAAAAAGGCCTCATGGCTTTCAAGACAGGAAGATGATCCTTATGGCCTTTTACTTGAGCTTTTGGATAAAGACCTCACTCAAGAGAGTATGACTTTGAAGACATTGATACAAGAAGATGGGGCAAAAGAAATCATCAAAAAGGTCCAAGAATGCTTGCAGAGTTAACGCAGTGGGTCATCACCACGGTGGGCGAATGGGGATATGTCGGTATACTCGTTATGATGGCAATTGAGAGCAGTTTTATCCCTTTCCCCAGTGAGGTCGTGATGGTACCTGCGGGTTACTTAGCCTATAAAGGTGAGATGAACTTGGCAATGGTGCTGTTTTCCGGGTTCGCCGGTTCACTTATAGGCGCCTGGATAAACTATGTTCTGGCAATGAGTCTGGGTCGAAAGTTCTTATACAAGTACGGAAAATATTTTTTTATGGCAGTAGAGACCCTGGAGAGGATGGAAAGGTTTTTCAAGCAGCATGGGGCAGTCTCGACTTTCAGCGGGCGTCTTATACCCGGTGTGAGACAGTTGATATCTATTCCGGCAGGACTCTCCAAGATGCCTTTTGGACTGTTCACACTGTATACCTTTTTAGGCGCAGCGATATGGTCAAGTATATTAGTCGCCCTGGGTTATATATTGGGTGAGAACGAAGAACTGATCAAAGCCTATTTGCATGAACTTGTATGGCTCTGCTTGGGATTGGTAACGCTGATCGCAGTTATCTACGTATATTTTCACAAACGAAAGAACCGTCTTAATCCGTAAATCATTTTACTAGAAGGCAGATGGGGCCATCTTACATTTTACCCATAAACCTATTTTTACTCCTACTTAGATATAATCGCGTACTTTTTTAACATAAAAGACTCTTTGGTGAGTCTTTGTATAAGGCGATAATATGGACGTTCGTAAAGCGTTTTTAGACTATTTTGAATCCAAAGGGCATAGCAAGATAGCCAGTGCTCCTTTAGTACCTGATGATGCAACACTGCTTTTTAACAATGCAGGTATGGTGCCTTTTAAATCTATATTTACCGGTGAAGTCCCAACTCCACAAAACCCGCGTGCGACATCTTGTCAGACGTGTCTGAGAGCTGGTGGAAAACATAATGACCTTGAGAATGTCGGTCATACTGCACGTCATCATACTTTTTTTGAGATGCTGGGGAACTTCTCTTTCGGCGATTATTTCAAGGAAGAAGCGATAGCTTATGCCTGGGAATTTATCACCGACGTGCTAGAGCTTCCGGTTGAGAAACTATGGGTAACGGTACATGAAAGCGATGATGAGGCAGAAGAGATCTGGAAAAAATATGTTGCGGCAGACCGCATTATGCGCCTTGGTGACAAAGACAACTTTTGGCAGATGGGAGATACAGGTCCTTGTGGTCCATGTTCAGAGATCTTTTATGACCAAGGTGAAGAGAATTTCAGTGGTCCTGAGGACTATATGGGTGGAGACGGCGACAGATTTTTAGAGATATGGAACCTTGTGTTTATGCAGTATGAGCGTGACAAATCGGGGACATTAACACCACTTCCAAAGCCTTCAATCGATACGGGTATGGGCCTGGAGCGTGTTATCGCAGTGAAAGAAGGGGCATTATCGAACTATGACACCTCTTTGTTCATGCCGATGATCAACAAGGTCGAAGAGTTCACGGGTAAAAAATACGAATACAAAACGGGTGCTTCATACCGTGTTATCGCTGACCATATCCGCACCGCTGTTTTCCTGCTTTCTCAAGATATCAACTTCTCAAACGAAGGGCGCGGATATGTGCTTCGTCGTATCTTGCGTCGTGCGGTTCGTCATGGTTATCTTCTTGGATTACGTAAGGCATTCATGTACAAGATCGTTGATACATTGGTCGAGCAGATGAAAGAGGTCTACCCTTATCTTGCGACAAAGGCTGAAACAGTCAAAACGCAGATCCAGCTGGAAGAGGAGCGTTTTTTCAAAACAATCGCAGACGGGATTGAACTCTTTAATGCAGAGCTGAAAAACACCAAAGATACTTTCTCAGGAGAGGTCGCATTTAAACTTTATGACACATTTGGATTCCCTTTGGACTTGACAGAAGACATGCTCAAAGAGCGAAATATAAAAATCGACTCCGGGAAGTTTGATGCACTGATGAAAGAACAGAGAGAACGCGCAAAAGCGGCTTGGAAAGGTTCAGGAGACGCTGCTACCGAGGGTGATTTCAAAGTCTTGCTTGAGAAATTTGGCAAGAACGAGTTTACGGGTTATGAAAGCAACAGCAATGAAGCGGCTGTCTTGGCACTTTTAAGTGAGGACTTTAAGGTCGTTGACGAACTTCACGCTGCTCATACAGGCTGGATACTTCTTGATGAGACGCCTTTTTATGCTGAGAGCGGGGGACAAGTCGGAGATATCGGTGTCATCGAAGGACATGCGACGGTCACAGACACACGTAAGTTCTTTGATCTGAATCTGTCTCATATCGAGGTCAAAGAGACGATCTCAACTAATGACAAAGTAAAAGCCATTGTCGATATCAACCGTTTGGAAGTGGAAAAACACCACTCTGCAACCCACTTGTTGCATGCAGCGCTGTACGATGTCCTGGGTGAACACATCTCTCAAGCGGGTTCACTTAATGATGCAACGCGTCTTCGTTTTGACTTTTCTCATCCAAAAGCGATGACGACGGCCGAGATTGCAGAGGTCGAAGAACAGGTGAATTATCAGATACTGCGCGGTATTGCAGGTCAGACAAAAGAGATGAGCATCGACGAGGCTAAAAACTCGGGTGCAAAAGCACAGTTTGGTGAAAAATACGGCGATAAGGTCCGTGTTGTCAGTTTTGGTGATGCGAGTGTTGAGTTATGTGGTGGTACTCATGTGAGCAATACAGCTTCTATCGGTACCTTTGTCATCACAAAAGAGTCGGGTGTCTCTGCCGGCGTTCGTCGTATTGAAGCGGTATGCGGGAATGCTGCTTACAACCTTTTTAAAGAGCAGCGTCACACACTTTTACAAGTAGAAGAAGAGGTCAAAAACCGTGATGTCGTTCTGGGTGTCACTAAACTTAAAGAGCAGATCAAGGCACTTAAGAGTGAAGTCCAAGAGGCGATGTCAGCTTCAAAGGAAGAGCTTGGATCAGAGTCTGTCAATGGGGTGAGTGTTATCGTTGAGGAGATCAAAAGCGGTGATGTCAAGACACGTATAGATGAGCTTAAAAATGAAAATCAATCTTTATGTGCAATGTTATTCCAAGTTAAAGGTGATAAAGTTCTGATCGCAGCCGGTGTCAAAGACGCTAATGCGAAAGCAGGTGACTGGATCAAAGAGATCGCTCCAATCCTTGGCGGTGGGGGCGGTGGTCGTCCTGATTTCGCGCAAGCGGGTGGAAAAGACCCGTCTAAACTTGAAGATGCAAAGAAAGCATCACTAGCTTACATCAAAGAGGTACTTAGTTAATGAAAGCAGCAATGACTGAATTTTTTTGGGCGAATACGGAGCTTGTCGTATTTTTACATGTGATCTCGGCAGTGATCTGGGTCGGTGGGATGGTGGCGATGCGTTTTGCAGCGCATCAGTCTTTTGTACACGTGCAAGAGCCACAGATCAGAATGGAGCGCATTGCGCATGCACTGAAACGCTTGTTTACTATCGTATGGCCGTTTGTGATCATTTTGATCGTCACAGCAGTACTAATGGCTGTAGGCTGGGGATTTCGTAATGCGGCGGTAGATGCAGCCGGAAACATCATAGATGAGAATGCGATGCAACTGTATAATATGGTGCATGTCAAAGAAGTACTTTGGATACTGATGGCGATGAACTTGGGTGTGATGATGTTCTTACGTTCAAAAGTAGAGAAATTGTTAAAAGCAGAAGAATTGAATGCAGCGCAGAAGAACTTGGGTATTATCGGAAAATATCTTGTACCGATCAATATCGTTCTTGGTGTTGGTGCTATTTATCTGGGTGTTGTACTTCGTTATTCCCACTAGTTATTTCTTAAGACCTTCTCTTTTTTTAGAGAGGGGTTTTCTACTATAAAAATTACTTATTTACCAGACTTTATCACATTTTTGACCATCGAAATTTAATATAATAAATTATAATACAGAATTAAGAAACAGTGCGTTAACATCCCCCATATTTAAAGTAAATGAGGAAGAGTTTAATGCGAGACACTGTCTATTTTCTAATGAGTACATTTCCAAACCAGATCATCTTTTTGCATATCTTAAGTGCCGTTGTATGGGTCGGTGGAATGGTCGCAGCACGATACGGTCGTGTCAAGCCTCTTCGTACTTTAACAGAGCCGGAAGAGTATCTTCATGAGACAAAACGTTATACGCGCTTTTTCAAACTCATGACACCTTTTGTCGTCCTTATTTTCATCACATCTGTCATCATGGCACTTGGTTACCATGCAAATGCTTATGATGAAGATGGTTTTATCCTTGATCAGAGTGCGGTTGAACTTTTAAAGATGATCCATACCAAGGGTGGTATATGGACTGTCATGGCAATGAATATGGGGTTGATGGCATGGATCAACAACAAAGCATCAAAGAGCTTTATCGCCTGTAGCAATGTCAAAGAGTGTAAACGATGTAAAGAAGCCCTTGAGATCATCTTTAACTATCTGATGCCGGCTAACATCATTCTGGGTGCTATTGAGATAATGCTAGGCGTGATATTTAGTAACTCTTAATAGAAATACAGTGGTGTATATAGGTATAATTACCTATGAAAAACATACAACTGCGACTCTGCTCCCAATCTCCGAGCAGGGCTTTACTCCTTAGCAATGCAAATGTGGACTTCATACAGTCTCCTGTAGAGTATGATGAGGAACAGATCATTGCTTCATCTCCAAAAAACTTTGTCTATCAGGCTACCGTGGGAAAGTTCCAAGCGGCACTGAAAGCCTATGATTATCATGAGATCCCTCTTCTTTGTGCAGATACTGTAGTGACCTCAGATAACAAGATCTTGCGCAAGGCAAAAGATGTTGACGATGCACGAAAGATCCTCTTGACTCAAAGTGGGAACACGACATCGATCGTCTCATGCATGATCTTTAAAAGCGAGCAGTTGGAGTTGATCGATATCTCTTCAACGGACTATCTCTTTGACACGTTCAATACGGAGGCATTGGAAGCCTATCTTGACTCGGGAGAATGGAAGGGCAAGGCAGGAGGCTGTATGGTAGAGGGATTTTGTAAGTCATATATCAAAGCAGTCAGGGGGTATGAGTCCTGTGCAATGGGGCTGAGTGTCGAGAAGCTTCTTCCTTGGATTTAATGCTTGTCGGTTCAGTGTATGATAAAAAGTTGAGGGAAGTGAGTTGAAGTTTTATGAAAAAGAGCTGGCTGCATTAAAGCGTTCCGGGCGATACAGAGAGCGTAAGATATATGATGAAGGCCTTATCGATCTGGCCTCGAACGACTATCTTGGCCTTGCAGACAAACAAGAGCTTATGCAAGAGGCATACAGGCGTGTGTCTTCTTATCCTTCACATGCAGCCAAAGCTTCGATGCTGGTCAATGGATACCATCCGATCCATGCTGATTTTGAGAAGGCTTTATGTGATGCAAACGGTTTTGAATCGGGCGTCGTACTGGGGTCCGGGTTTAATGCGAACATAGCATTGATCGAGTCGTTGGTACGTAAGGGGGATGAACTTTTTATGGATGAAAAGTATCATGCATCCGGTGTTATGGCGACCAGACTCAATGATGGAAAAACGAGTTATTTCAGACATAATGATGCTGTTGAGCTGGAGCAGATGCTCATGCAATCCCCTGCAAAGCGAAAGATCATAGCAGTGGAGGGGATCTACTCTATGGATGCGGATCTGCTGGACAGACAGATCATAGACTTGGCTGACAAATATGACGCACTTTTGATCTTGGATGAAGCGCACT
>JBFEXN010000061.1:0-9813 GCA_041562655.1 Sulfurimonadaceae bacterium | reverse complement strand
TCAGGTATGCACTGTTGGCACCAAAAAGTTATCCTTTCTAAAGCAGAAGCGGGTGACAAAATTGGTGACATTTCTGTTAACTATGATAACAATCAGAAAATCTACCAAGCGTGGAGAGATGAGCTTACTCGTCCTCTTAATACGACTAATAAATGGCGTCGTCCTCAATGGATTAAACGTCCATGGGTTCCTCTTTCTGAGAAAGCTTACGCTGTTAAAATCAAATAATCTTTCGGGATTATTTGCCTCTGGAGGAAGTGACCATACTTCCTTCAATCTTCTTACTTCTTTTTTTAACTAACTCCATATTAAGTTATTTCTACTATAATCGCAGATAATAAATTGGGATAATTTTTTGATTATCTATAGGAAATATTTTATGGAACAAACACAAGCACGTAGCAATATCTATGCACTTTTATCTCGTGTCTTACTACAAGAACTTGATGATGAGATGTTAGACATGATCTTAAAAGACAAAGAGATCCGTGAATTTTTTCCAAGTCTAAAAGACTGGAAGATACTAGAATCAACAGATAATAAAACTCTTTTGGAACAACATTTGAACGTTGACTTTGCCAACATATCTTTATTACATTTAGTTCCTTATGAGACATTTTATACACGTGAAGATCAGATGATCGAGACAGGGGGTGCTAACCCTGTTACCGATATGTACCACGAGTACGATTATATTGTAGATTTTGAAAAGGCGCGTGCTGTATCAGCTGACCATATCGGTGTTGAGCTTGAGTTTATGCATTATCTTGTCGAAGCGGAGATCGCAGCTGCAACAGCTGGTGATACTGAAGCAGTCAAGCATTTTCAATTTGCTCAGAAGGCCTTTTTGAACAAACACTTGCTCAAGTGGGCCCCTTTATATCTTATCAATGTAAAGTATGAATCACGTACACCTATCTATTATGATGCAGCTGAGATGACATTAGAGTTCATCCTTGCTGATAATGAATATCTTAGTGTAGAAAAAGCGGCGTAAGCTTATAGTATGGCTGGTTTGACACTAGATCCTGCCAAGTGTGTCCGAGCGCTGGCAAAGTTTTCAGAATGTACACACTGTGTGGATGTCTGTCCTGTTGAGATTATCTCCGTTGCTAATCATCTTCCCGCATTTAATATGTCACAGTGTGTTGGATGTGGAGGATGTGTCTCTTCGTGTCCGACAGAGGCTTTCTCGTTAGACGACTTTAATCAGACAAACTTCTTTTTTGAGTTTGTCCAGTCACAAGAGAGCTTGATATCATGCAAGAAAAATGTTCCGTGTATTGCAGCATTGTCTGTTGATCATCTGACCTCCCTTGCCCTTTTAAAAGAGGATGTTATCTGTGATACTGGACACTGCGATGGTTGCGAGATCGCTGGAAAACTCAGACCTCAGTTTGAGGCGAACATCGAAGAAGCGAACTTTATTTTGGAAGCGATAGAATCGCCAAAGTCTATAACGAGTGAAGATGTGTCATATGAGCCGGAAGCGCTTGCCGCGGACGATGACAGACGTGGGTTTTTCCGAAATCTTACGATTGAGAATGCAGCCAAAGCAAAGCAAGACTTCGATCGTCGTGTTGAAGTGGAATCAGATGAAGAGCTACGTCATGAAGTCTTTACTGAAGATATAGCACGCCTGAAACAAAAGAGTGTCCCTGATAAGCGAAAGATATTTTTTACGGCCTTAAAGCGCGCACCAAAACCGTCGCAATATCATGTGATCGATGCCCATGAGTTGTCATTCACGAGTATGAAGAAACTTGATGAGGAGACTTGTACCGCATGTCAGATGTGTTATCGAATCTGTCCTACAGCAGCGTTGACATCAGATATGAAGAACTCGAAGATCGACTTTGATCCATTCTTGTGTGTGAAATGCCATCTTTGTCATGATGTTTGTGAGCCGGACTCGATCAGCTTGGCGGATACGTTTGATCTGAAGCAGTTCTTTGAGCCTGAGGTCAAACGTTTGGTCACATTTACCATTAGACGGTGCCATGAGTGTGACACATATTTTACTTACAGAGGTGGAGAAGTTGTCTGCCCACGTTGTAAGCTGGAAGAAGAAGAAGCAAAAGAATTATGGGGGATAGAGTGAGTTTAAGTGCACCAATGAACGATGCCAACGAGATCGACACACAGTCGCTTCTTTTTGGCTTTCTTGCTGAATATGCTCAGCAAAACCGTTTTTCAGTAACGCTCAATCGTTATTTCAAAGAAAACTCGGATAATGCGATGTGTATTCCGATGAACATACGTCCAGACGATATCTATTTTACGGTAGCCGGGCTTAAAGAAGCAAAACTCAACGGTGTGGCTCTTGGGTCTGAATATGTAGAGGGTGTTGTAGAACAGCTGGATCATCAAAGTGACGAAGTCAGAGCATGTGGTTTTTGCGATACGATCATCGTTAAGAATAAAGAACTTTATGGTGAAGTTGCCAGTGGAAGAGCTGTCTGTGATCTTTTGAAAGAAAGAGGTGTCTCAAAACTCGCCCTACTTGGTTCAGGTAAGCTTGCAAAGTCCATCCTTATGCATATTCAAGACTCTGGTATCAAAGAGCTTGTCTTGTTGAATGACAGGGTAGAGTCGTGTATGAGTCTTATGCAAGCACATACAAAAGAGCTCGATGGTATTAATGTTGATATTGACAGAGCCACTGAAAATGAAGAGATCGACCTCTCTGCTTTTGATGCTTTCATCAATGCCACGCCATTGGCACCAAGGCTCAGTAAGATCAATAAAGAGACGGTACTTATCGATCTGAAAAGTGATAGCAATCTGGCAGACTATGCTGCGGTATATGGCGCTGATTTTATTAATAATGAGAAGTATTCAAAGGTACTGGCTCGTGTAAATTACAATATCTGGATAAAAGGAAAATAGAGTATGAAAGATTTTAACAACCTAGACGATTTGAAAGCTGAGTTTGACAAGTTTGTAACGGAACGTTGTATCACAGAAGAAGAGAAGCAGATTCAAAAAGAAGAAGATGAAGAGGAAGCGGCACCGGCATTTGTTGATGAGTTGGCCGATAAACTCTTAGGGCCCGCACATTCTGGTGTCTATCTTTCTCGCCTTGATATCAAACGTGTAGCAGAGGCTATTGATGAGTCTCTACCGATTAAAGAGCGTAAACGTATGATCAAATCTTTGATGCGTCACACGACGACGAAAGAGTTTTTGCGCAATGCGTTTGGCGAGTTTAACAAACACATCAACGGACGTTTGGCGATCTATCAAGAACTTGCAGAGGCCTTTCCTTCATCCAAATACGTCTTTGACGAGTTCACGGCTAAGGCTGAAAAGACTAAAAAGATGTTTGAGCGAATGATAGAAGACTTCGAAGAGTTTGACCCGACTGAAGAACTCGAACCCGTTTTATTCTAGATAGTAAAAAGAAAGCTAGTCTTTCTTTTTTGGCAGCTTCAGGACAACAAGTGTAATAGCAGCCATGATAAGTAACACGACGATATTGTAACTTTCATTCCCCATACTTTCCATCTATGACCCCTTTATAACACTGAGTATTGTTGCTAAGACGATAATGACTGCCGTAGCGATAGATATGTTCTCAATGTGCTTGATATTTTTATACACTCTATCAAGCACATCATCGTGAAGATCTGTGAACTTTTTTTCGTGGATGTAGCGCATCGCGTTTTTAAAGCTGTCATCCCCGAAGTGTATCTTCCATCTAGGCTCTCCCAATTTTTTCCATAAGGCAGCATGAGAGTGTTTTAATTGTGTAAAGAAAGCATTGACATAGTAGATATGCATTGCTATCAGCGTAAAAAAAAGTAGGGCAAAGCCCATAAACAATATATTTTCCATGGGTGGTATTGTACAGTAGTTAGTTTAAAATGATAGAATATAGAAGCAATGATATTTTATGGGAGCCAATATGATACGAGAACTTTCCAATCCTGTTGTCAAAACACTGATCTCCTCACTGCGAGATTCAAGTACGGATGCACTTAGGTTCCGACATATTGTCAAAGAGATCACTAAACTTCTCTTATACGAGGCTTTGCAAAATGCCGTGTTCTTATCTAAAAAGGTACAGACATGGAGGGGTGAAGAGCAGCACGAGGTCCTGGATGAATCGTCGTTTGTCGTCGTCACAGTATTAAGGGCTGGGATGCCTATGCTTGAATCCGTTATGGAAACGCTACCAGGTATCACAGGCGGATTTTTGGCGATGAAGCGTGATGAATTGACGCATAAAAGTAAACTCTATTATGATCGTCTGCCTGATTGCCAGGGTAAAACCGTCCTTATTGTCGATGTGATGCTCGCAACAGGCGGTTCACTCTGTGACGCTATTGACGTGGTCAAGACGAAAGGAGCAAAAGAGATAGTCGCGCTTAATATCATCGGAGCTCCCGAGGGGCTTACGCATATTCAAACGAGCCATCCCGATGTTAATGTCTTCATCTCGCAAATAGATGAGAAGTTGAATGAAGAGAAGTTCATTATTCCAGGCTTAGGAGATGCGGGAGACAGAGAATATAATACGCCCGAGTAAGGTTTTTATGTTACTATTTCCCAAATAAAACAGGAAGCCCTTTATGAAATCTATGTTTGACGAGAACGAAGCGAAGAAATACACTACAGATCTGGCAATGCGCGTTTATACCTCACAACTTTTAGGAAAAGATATGGACCTCGTCCTGCATGGTGGAGGCAACACCTCAGTCAAAAGTGAGCAATATCTTTATGTCAAGGGGAGTGGCTGGAACCTTGATACGATAGAAGAAGCTGGCTTTCCTGCCGTTGATCTGAACGTGCTTCAGGAAATGGCTCAACGTGATCATTTAAGCGATACGGACATGGTCGCACAACAGCGTGAAGCACTTCTGGATAAAAGTTCTCCAAACCCTTCGATAGAAGCGATCCTGCACGCGATCATTCCTTTTAAATATGTTGATCATACGCATGCTGATGCTGTTGTGACCATATCCAATACACCCGATGGACAAAGACTGTTAAAAGAGATCTATGGTTCGAATATGCTTTTTATCGATTATGTCATGCCAGGTTTTGTCCTTGCTAAGGAAGTATATGAGAAGACAAAAGATATTGACTGGTCAAGCCTTGAGGGGATAATCCTGTTGAATCACGGGGTGTTTACTTTTGATGAAGACGCCAAAGTGGCATATGAAAAGATGATCGCTATCGTCTCAAAGGCAGAAGTGTATCTCAAAGATCAGGCCGGTCCAAAAGAGTTGAGCTTTTCTAAGAGCTATTGTCAGTTGGACGAGTCATTTACAACGGAATTGCAAAGCGAGGTCTCTAAACTTAGAGGATGTGAGATAGTGATGCGTTTTGGCTCAAGCATAGAGGCTGTGAACTTTTCTAACTTAGACAACTTGGACGAGATTTTTCAAAACGGTCCGTTGACGCCTGAGCATGTCATACGTACCAAGCCATTCCCTGCCATCATCGAAAACAGTATTCAAGAGGCTTTGCAAGTTTTTAGCTCTAGGTACCAGAAATATTTTAAAGCGCATGCAAAAGATGAGATAATGCTTGATCTTGCTCCGCGTTATGCGATCATCAAAGGGGTGGGCTTTGTCTGTTTTGGAAAAGATGAAAAGGAGACCAACATCATCTTTGATATTGTCTCACATACGATCCATGCGATGACACTGGCTCAAAACCTAGGTGGATGGAAAAGCCTAAGGCCTTCAGATGTTTTTGATATGGAGTATTGGGAATTGGAACAAGCTAAGCTGCGGGCAAAATAATGCTCTCCTTTATCAAAGCGTTTCAATCCGTCGTCATCGGGACAGTGGATGAGCATGGCCTTCCTTTTTCCTCTTATGCCCCTTTTGTGTATGTGGATCATAGGACATATATCTTTATCTCCGATGTGGCCAGGCATGCACAAAACCTTCAAAGAACATCTAATGCTTCACTCCTGTTTATAGAAGATGAGTCAAAAACAGAGCAGATATTTGCACGTCGTCGTATCTCTTTGCAAGCGACTTCTACAATGATCAACAGAGACGAGACCACCTTTGATAGGGTCATGGATGCATTTAAGCAGAAGTTTTCGCAGGAGATACTCTCTATGCTCATAGGAATGCAGGATTTTAATCTATACGAACTCTGCACGGATTATGGTGAAGCGACCTTTGGTTTTGGGGAGGCTTATAATATAGGTGGTGAACAGATGGAAGAATTGGTGGCTCGCAAGGGCGGAAGTGGGCATAAATAAGCTTTAAAATGAACGATTGAAAAGCTGCTTAGTGTATAATCTCCCATGCTTCCACTTCTCCGTTAACTTTCTCGAAAAGAGGGTGTGTTTTTACTTCTATAAGCGATTTTAGCTCATTATATCGGCTTGGGTCTCTGTGTTTTAATTTGCTCAGTAAATGATTGAACTCGTACTCGATCTGACCTTTGTTAACGCTCATAAGGCTGCAATTCCCATGCATTTGTATTTTGTCCCTATTGAACTTATAGCCTCTTTTGTCCGCTTCATCTGCCACACTGCACAGATAACATGAAATAGCCGTCTGAGCATCATCGGTAGTTTTAAACCTGATCAGTTGTGGATGGTTTTTATACCCCTTGGTCTTATCAAATAACACATTTTGTGCGAGGAGCGCCTCTCTCCACAGAGCAACCAGACCTTTTGAATCTAAGTATTGTGGATGTATAGACCAGAGCCTCATTGATTAGTCCCTTTTAGATGCCGCGATAGGCTTGAGAAATATGAAGAGCTTAGGACTTAGCCTAAGACCTCGAGCTCATCGGTATATTTGTCAAGACAGTATGGCTCATAACTTGATTTGTAGATCGCGTAGTGTGCGGATGCTTTATGCCCGTCAAGCGCCGCCTCATCTCTCCATGTCTCTATTGCCATAAACTTCTCTGGCTTGTTCTCATACTGGACGATCTCATAGAATAGACAGCCATCTTCTGCCTTCGATGGTTTTACCATCGCACTTAAAAGTTCTTTCATCTTTTCGATGCCATCCGGTTTTGCAATAAAGGTTACACGTTTTGTAATTGTCATTTTGTCTCTTTATATTTATTTTTGAAAAATTATAGCAGATTTCTGGTGCTAAACGCCGATACCCTCGAGGCTAAAGCCCGGGTGCTTTCCACATGGAAGTCGTGACACCTTGGTCTACAAGTTGCAGTGAAGAAGTATAAGCATCTTTCCATTTAGAAGCTACATCCTGATAGAGCGGGGCATTATCCATATTAGGAGTATAGCTCTTTTCCCATTGGATAAATGCCTTGGATGCTTGGGCGATAGAATCATATTCCCCTACAGCGACACCGCAGGCAAAGGCTCCGCCCAATGCTGTCGCTTCATTGACACGTGGGATGCGGATCTCTTTTTGTGTGACATCAGCTAATATCTGTGACCACAGAGATCCTTTTGAAGCTCCGCCGGCAAAAGTGATACTGTCTGTGTGCACACCTGTAAATTCAAAGATAGACTCAAGGTTCAGCATGGAGACGATGGCGGCATTCTCTTCTAAGGAACGAAACATGGCTGCCTTGGTATCGGTGTGATGAATGTTCAAATTGATAAATGAAGGGGCGGCATGATACCATTTACCGTATTTCATTACGTCAGAGAAGATAGGTAATATCCCATGTGACCCAGCGGGTACTTGCGAAGCTTGTGCTTCAAGAAGGCTGTAAGGGTCTAGGCCTGCTTGCTTGGCTCGGGTCACTTCTTCGTGGCAAAAGTTGTCTCGAAACCAACGCATCACCATTCCGGAGAAAAAGCTTATGCCCTCAGCCTGGGAGATGCCTTCAATGACATGGGGATTTACACGTATGTCCATGTTTGGATGGGTCAATGGCTTATCCATATTCACCAGCTGCTGCCAAAACGTTCCTCCGAGAATAGCGACCTGATTTGTCTCGACGACACCCAGTCCTGCGGAACCAAGCTGTACATCGCCTCCGCCCATGATAACCGGAGTGCCTGATACAAGTCCTGTTTCTTTGGCAGCATTAGACGTCACTTCACCTATTTGTGTACCTGTCTCATGCACAGGAGGAAAGATATCATCTTTAAGGCCGACTTTTCTCGCCATGGAAGTATCCCATTGGCGAGTTGTCAGAGAAAAGACCCCCGTTGTCCCTGCATTGGAAGGGTCTGTCGCGATCACATTACTAAGCTTTGCAAGCACCCAGTCACTGATCATGGAGATGTTGGTTGTCTTCTCATAGATAGAAGGCTTGTTGTTCTTTACCCAAAGCAGGCGGGGAAGGGCACCCAAGGCGAAGGTCTGCCCGCTGATAGTATAGAACTCTTTTTCAAGACCTGGGTAGGTTTGGTTAAGGTAGGCGACTTCTCTGTCGGCGCGGGCGTCGACATTGGCGACGCCGAAAAGTTCCTTATTGTCTTGATCATATAAGACAATGCCTTCACGCATACTCGTAGCTGTGACTGCCTTGATCTCGCTGGCTTGTATTTTAGCATCGTGGATAGCACCCTTGATACACTTTGATATGACATTCCAGTTTGTCTTTGTATCAAATCCCATAGAGTTGGCAACACCGGCCTCTGGAAGATGCGACCATTCCTGTTGTGAAATACCGACTTGATTTCCTTTGGTATCAAAGATAATTGCTCTGCCGCTGCCTGTTCCTGCATCGATTGTTAAAAAGTATGCCATCTGTCTTCCTCTATTGTATAGTAGAAGTATTTTAACAGTTTTTACTTAACGGTATCTCTGTTAAGCGGTGAGTGTGAATCACTGTTTTTAGTTTAGATATATATTTACTGATGTAGAATAGTTCATTCTACAGAAGATATCATGGGGGTTATGATGAATCATGAAGGTGTCATCATTTTGCTTTTTGTTATAGGGGCACTTTTAATAGGATCCCTGATAAAGAGTACTTTTCAAAACTCAAAACTTCCATATACCGTCATTTTGTTATTGTTTGGCATGGGGATCGCAGTTCTTGAACGTGCTGTACTCAGTGGCGAAGGTTTGTTCCCTCAGATGATAGAAAAAATCGGAGCTATGGAACCGCATCTGATCTTGTTCCTGTTCCTACCGATATTGATTTTTGAATCTGCTTATTCAATGGAAGCACACCTGTTTTTTAGAATAGCACCTCAAATCATACTTTTAGCCGTACTTGGATTGATCATCAGCATGGTATTGACAGCTTTTGCTGTCTCATGGCTATTCTCATGGACGATTGGTGTGGCTTTACTTTTTGGAGCTCTGATATCCGCGACGGATCCTGTAGCTGTTGTAGCACTCTTAAAAGAGAAGAGTTCAAGAAAACGCTTGGAAACACTCTTGGAGGGAGAGTCTCTTCTAAATGATGGTACGGCGATTGTATTTTTCTCTCTTTTTTATGGTTTTGCCTTGGGTACGGTAACTGAGATAAAGACATTGATTGTCATAGGAGACTTTTTTAAGATCGTCTTAGCCGGAAGCTTGATAGGAGTAACGGTCGCTTGGCTAGTATTATGGGTGATCGGACGTTTGTTTAATCAGCCCATGGTAGAGATATCGCTCTCAGTTGTCGCAGCCTATATCGCTTTCATGGTTTCAGAGTTTTTTCATGTCTCAGGAGTAGTGTCTCTTGTGGCCTTGGCTTTGATGTTTTCTACATTTGGCCGCACGAAGATATCACCTGAAGTGACACATTTTTTACATCAGTTCTGGGAGATGATGGCCTATGTGGCGAATACTCTGATCTTTTTGATCGTTGGGATTGTGATTGTGCTACATCTAAACTTTGATGATTCAAGAATGTGGCTAGAGCTTATCACCTTATACCTGATATTACTGCTTATAAGAACAGTGTCTG
>JBFEXN010000060.1:0-9829 GCA_041562655.1 Sulfurimonadaceae bacterium | reverse complement strand
CTTGCTCCTGCTCCGACAATCGTATGTATCTCATCAATAAACAGGATGATATTCCCGCTTTGCTTGACTTCATCGATCACCGCTTTAAGGCGTTCTTCAAACTCACCTCTGTACTTTGCACCCGCAATCAGAGCATTCATATCCAGCGCCACAAGCCGTTTGTTCTGTAGGCTCAAAGGCACATCTTTGTTATAAATCCGCTGAGCCAGTCCCTCGGCCAAGGCGGTCTTCCCTACCCCTGGTTCCCCTAAGAGTATAGGGTTGTTTTTACTTTGACGGATCAGGATCTGCATCATCCTGTTGATCTCATCATCACGACCGATAACCGGTGACAGTTTTCCTTCTGAGGCGGCAGCTGTAAGGTCTATGCCATACTTGTCCAGACTTTCTAGCGTCTCATCTGCACTTTGGGACTCTATCTTTTGGCCCCCGCGCATCGCTTCAAGATTTTTACTCAGGTCCACAAGGTCGACATACTTGCCCAAGATCGATTTCAAAGGTTCGTTCTTTATATTGGCCAGTATCCATGCATCGACCGCAATAAAACTATCACCGTTTTGTACCATCCACGCCTGTGCCGATTCTAAAGATTGTGCAAACGCGCGTGATAGGCGAATATTCTCTTTTGTCAACTGAGAACTCTTAGCAAGCGCATTGGCACTGCTTTTGACATCGAGCTCTATCGCCGTCTTATCAATGTTCATCTTGTTGAAGAGTTGAGAGAGTACCGAGTTGGAGTTGGTCAACTGAGCCCATAAGAAGTGAATGACTTCGACTTCCGCATTTTGATTGTGTAAAGCCAAGGAAACTGCGGACTCAATTGCCTCTGTCATCTGGTGTGTTAATTTTTCAAATATATTATTCATAATGCAATCCTTTATACGTATGTCATTATACATCTTTAGTCACTTACTGTCAAGTATGAGACTCTTTCCATTATAAATTCTCTACCTCAGTGGACTTATGGCATTGCCTTTATAGACTTTTCAGGCACTTTTGCCTATAATCTCTACTTAAATTTTAAAAAGAGTTCAACTCTACCCTACATAAACGAGAATCAATGAAAAAAAAGAATTTCATCGCACTTGGTTTTGTTACGACAGCACTGGCAGGAACGTTACTGTTCAGTCCTTCACTGTTCGCTATAGATGAAACGGCAGAGGCTCTTGAGAATACTTCTATCCAGACCTCACGTTTACAATCTCTGGCCAAGTTCACAAAGGTTCTTGGTTTAGTCGAAAAATATAATGTTGATCCTGTCACCATTGAGACCCTGATGGACAAGGCACTAAGCGGGATGCTCTCTAACCTGGATGCGCATTCTACCTTCCTGAACGCCAAACATTTTGAAAGCATGAAGATACAGACAGATGGTGAATTTGGTGGCCTGGGTATCACCGTAGGTATTAAAGACGGTGCTTTGACTGTCATCGCTCCTATCGAAGGCACACCTGCTGATAAAGCCGGTTTAAAAGCCTCCGATATCATTTTAAAGATCAACGATAAATCCACTTTGAACATGACTATCGATGATGCTGTCAGCATCATGCGCGGCAAAAAAGGCACACCTATTAACCTTACAATCGTGCGTAAGCGCGAGCCAAAGCCTTTAAGTATCGATATTATCCGTGACATCATCAAGATCCAATCTGTTTATGCAAAAAACATTGGAGATGACATCCTCTATCTACGTGTCACAAGTTTTGATAAAAAAGTCGTTGACGGAGTTGCCAAAGAGCTTAAGAAAACATCCAACAAAGACAAGAGCATTATCCTGGATCTTCGAAACAACCCTGGTGGACTTCTTGATCAAGCGGTCGGTCTGGTCGATCTTTTTGTGGATGAAGGAGTCATCGTCTCACAAAAAGGAAGAGATGAGCAAGAAGATAAAGTCTACTCTGCTACGCGTTCAGGAACATACAAAGACACTCCAATAGTCGTTCTGGTAAACGAAGGTTCTGCATCTGCTTCTGAGATCGTCTCAGGTGCCTTGCAAGACCACAAACGTGCTGTGATCATCGGAGAGAACACCTTCGGTAAGGGTTCTGTTCAGGTCATCCTCCCTATCACAGATACAGAAGCTATCAAGTTGACCATCGCACGCTACTATCTTCCTAGCGGACGAACGATTCAAGCTGTCGGTGTCAAACCTGATGTCACTGTTCACTTAGGTGAGGTCAAGACCTATGACAATGGGTTCAGTATCAAAGAAGCCGATCTGAAGAAGCACCTAGAGAGTGAGCTTGAAAAAGTCGATGGCAAGAAGCCAAAGATAGAAGATAAGCCAAAAGACAAAAACATCATCACTGAGGAAGACTTGACTAAAGACTTACAACTCAAAGAAGCGGTCGGCATCGCTAAAGCATTACAAATCATGAAAGGTCACTAAACAAAGGATTAAGCGGACGCAACGCCGCTTATTAGAAGGTACAAGAGCATATCCCAGGATAGTTCTTCTCAAAACATTACAAAAACAAAACACAAAGGAAACATATTGAAAGCAATCGTAAACATTTCACTAAAAGCAGGCGTATTAGACTCTCAGGGCAAGGCTGTTCACCACGCTCTTGATTCACTCAAATTTGAAGGTGTTGAAGACGTCCGTGTCGGTAAGCAGATCATCTTACAACTGACTTCTACAGATGAGTCAGCTGCTAGAAAAGAAGTAACTGAGATGTGTGAGGCACTTCTTGCAAATACCGTTATCGAAGATTACGAAATCGAGCTTATTTCATGAAAGTCACTGTAGTTCAATTCCCTGGTACGAACTGTGAATATGATACACAGTATGCTTTTGAAAAGCTTGGAGCTGAAGTAGAGATCGTTTGGCACAAAGAGACCTCGTTTAGTGCATATACTGATCTTGTTGTCGTCGCAGGTGGCTTCTCTTATGGTGACTACCTTCGTTCAGGTGCGATCGCACGTTTTTCTCCTGTTATGGAAGCAGTGAGCGCACATGCTTCTAAGGGCGGTAAAGTTTTGGGTATCTGTAATGGTTTTCAGGTCCTAACTGAGTCTCGTCTTCTGCCTGGTGCACTAAAGCGTAATGAAGGTCTTCACTTTATCTCAAAACATCATCATCTTAAAGTTGTAAACAACAGCAATGACTTTTTACAAAAGCTTTCGATTAATGATGTTGTCAATATTCCTATTGCACACCATGATGGAAACTATTATATCAGTGAAGACGAGAAAGACTCACTTTATGATAACGAACAGGTCCTTCTTCAGTACTGTGACCAATCAGGTAATATCTCAAACCCGAATGGATCGGTGGACTCTATTGCCGGTGTATGTAACAAAACTAAAAATGTCTTTGGTCTTATGCCTCACCCTGAACGTGCTATGGAGAGTATCCTTGGCTCAGACGATGGGGTCAAGATGATTGAAGGGTTCTTTGCGTAAATGCGCTTTTTCATTGCTTACCTTCTAAGTCTTTCCCTAGCCTTCAGCGACTCGAATACAAGCTATTCGGACGAAGAGGTCCAGGCAAAGCTACTTTATCAATCTTATTATGAGCTTCCGACAAAGCTTTTTAAAGGACAGGTCTTTCCTTTGACCATAAAGTCGCTTTCTGCAAAAGAAGACTACACCAGTTTAAGCTATGATTTTTCAAAGGCACTCGGCCTGCAACTTCTTTCCCAAGAACAGCAGCGCAGACTTGAACCTCCCTATTTCCTAGACACCTTCTATTTTCAAGTCACTGGCAATCGAGTAAAGACACCCGATGTCACGACTGCTTTGTTCTTTAACAATGACACCGACAGCCTTGAAGAGACACTTAGAGGTGTCAGTATCGAGACCGTGCGTCTTAATCCGGAAAAGGATTTTTCCTCTGTCCTTGCGGATGAGTTCAAAATACTCGAGTACAAGACCAGCCAGTATGACAACCAACACAATATCATTGTCTTCTCGGCTGAGGCGAAGATGGCGAATCTTCAAGACTTTTCTCTTAAAGCCGCTACCAAAGAGGGTATAGAGGCATACGAAGAGGATCTTCCACACTCAAACTTTACCTATTATGCAGTCGTCTCTAAACAACTCAATGAACTGAAATTTTCTTACTTCAACCTCGGTACTCGCCGTTTCCAGGATGTTATCATCCCAATCATCGTCATTAATGACCGAGTCAGTACGCAAACAGACCTAGCCCCGACACAAAACACACATACAACGGCAAAAATGATCATTGCCGGAATGATATCCACCGCTGGTCTTTTCCTTTTTGCCTACCGCAGGAAGAAATTTTACATTCTTGTCTTTATCCTACCCCTGTTCTTTATTGCCAAACTTGCGGTGCCGATCAAAAATGTCTGTGTCAAAGAGGACTCCAATGTCTATTTGCTTCCTATGCGAAATGGGACTATATTCGAGCAGACGGCTTTCCGTTTTACAACCGAAGAGTTGGGTGTTGCCAAAGACTTCACCAAGATACGAATGTACAATAAACAGATAGGATGGATAAAGAATGAAGACCTTTGCCAAAATTAGTTTCTATTATGCCGCAGCGATCATCTTTATCGCTGTGTGTTTTCTGATATTTTTCTTCAAAGTCCTACCCAAGCCTTTCGGCGTCAAGTTCAGCTCCGGGATTATCAGAAGAGCCCTATTCTATAGGATAAAACGCTTTGGCACTGAAGATACTGAGGCCCAGATGTTTATCGTCAACCACCAAAGTGGCATCGACATCCCTGTACTTGAAAGTGCGACCAAAGGTGACCTTGCCTGGGTAGCTAAGCAAGAACTCTTTGATATGCCTTTTCTTGGTCTAGGGGTCAGACTTCCAAATGACATCCCGCTTCAACGCGAGAGTAAAACAGCACTTATATCACTGATCAAAGAGTGTGAAGACCGTATTGTCAACCATGGACGTGTCGTTACGATTTTCCCTGAAGGTACCCGCTCTCGTAATCGTCGAATCCATAAGTTCAAACCTGGGGCTCAGTTGGTCGCCAACAAACTCAAACTCAAGGTCCAGCCCATCGTCCTTGTCGGGACCTCATCCACCTTTGACTCCAAAGACAAACACTTCTACCCTTTCAGACAGATAGATGTTGTCTTTTTAGACTCCTTTGTCGCCGACAAAGAAGACAAAGAGTGGCTGCACAGAACACAGATCGAAATGCAAAAGGTATATGATGAACATGCTCACACTCTTGGCCATAGGTAGCGGTGGTTTTATCGGCGCTAGTCTGCGTTATCTTATCAACAACTATATCTCTCACAATTATCCACACACCCTTCCCTATGGTATTCTTTTTCTAAACCTTTTGGGTAGTCTTCTCATCGGTATTCTGTTTGCCTTGTTTAGTTTCACCTCTATCTTCTCCCATGACACCAGAGTCTACAGCTTTGTGACGACAGGAATTCTTGGTGCACTGACGACTTACTCGACTTTTGCGCTTGACAGCTTCATGCTTTTACACAGTGGGCATTATGCTATGGCAGCACTCAATATGTCACTTAATCTTTTTGGAACTATTCTATTTGCGGGGATTGGTTTTATGGGGGTCAGGTTTATTCTTTCATAGAAAGACACGCAAACATACTACCTGCATTAAAACAGAAGTATGCTCGTTCGGGTTTTAGTCAATAAGCTGATATTGCTCGCGTAATATAGCTATAACTTCTGCTTTCGGATTATCAGAAAGTACTATTTTCTCACCGGTGATCTTCTCTGCGATGTCCGTGTAGGTCTTGGAGACACTCATGAGCACTTCTGTCGGCAGGAAATTGTCACGTGCCAGTGCTTCACGCTCGGCCATGCGATCCTTGTTCAGTAAAATATCCGGATCAGGAAAATGCTTTAAGAGTAACTGACGGAATCCCTCTTTTGAGTTTTCCACGACCTTGCCTGCACGATACTCTGCTCCATCCCAGATACGAGAGGAATCAGGTGTTCCCACTTCGTCCATATAGATCAGTTTGTCGTTGCCTTGCGTATCTTTGACATAACCGAACTCGAATTTGGTATCGACAAAGATCTGATCGATCTTGGCGAGCTCTTTTGAGATAAGATCAAAGCCCTCAGTCAGAAGTTTCTCATACAGTGCGATATCCTCTGTTGATTTAAAATTAAAGGCTTCATAGTTCTCTTCAATGTCTTTACGCGTGATATTGACATCATCTACCTCAGGCACACCAGGAATACCTTTCAAGATTCCCTTAGTGGAAGGTGTCTGCAGTAGTTCCGGCAATTTTGAGTCTCTTGTAAGTCCCTCCGTAAGTTTAATTCCACAGAACTCGCGTTCACCTTTCTCGTATGAACGCCACATCGAGCCCGTGATGTACTGACGGCAGATCGCTTCGATCATCACCGGCTTGGCTTTTTGCACGATCCAGACAAAAGGATGTGGGATATCAAGGATATGACTATCTGCAAGTCCTTGTTCTTTAAAGAGCTTGAACCAATGGTTTGAGATAGCATTAAGCGCGGCACCTTTGCCAGGAACACCTTGCATATTCCCCTCGCCTTTCCAGATACAGTCAAACGCAGAGATACGGTCACTGATGACCATGATCGCTAAAGGCGTATCAAGCGGCACATCATACCCTTTTTCCTGAATAAGACGTTTGCTGTCACGTTCTGTCAACCAATAGACGGAACGTACCTTTCCACTGTGTACCGGTAGATCCGTACGAATAGGCAGATCGTTGTTTACCGCCAATACTTTGTCAGCTAAATTCATTGTTAATACCTTTTGCAGTCAATTACTCACATAGTTTAAAAAATAAATTTTACCAAAAAGTATATATACTTGTCCTTTTTATAATAAATATAATGCAACTAGATAATTTAAAAAGAGTATTTTATCTCAAAAGTTTACATACAGCAATTTTTGACATCCCGCAAAAAAAAGTTTGGTTATGAAAATTCCTAACAAACACAAGAAGACTGATCAAAACCATGCCTCGTACTTACTCATTTTATACGTTAAGCCATAAACTCACGAATGACCCCAATATATTCATCCAAATTCTCAAACCGGTGATTTCCACCCTCTTGGATGATGACTTCATAGTTCTCGTAGAACTCCGCTGCCTTTGTATAATCCAGCACTTCGTCGTCTTTTTGAAGCAAGACGAGGACAGGGGCCTTGATACTGTCTTTTGAAATTGCATAACTAAAGAGCTTTGTAATATGCTCTTTCGTCCATTCGAATGTTTCTCCCGAACAGAAAAACTTATTTGTCCCTACGTAAGGTACCAAGGTGATAAAAGGTTGGGTAGAAGGGTTTAGCAAGACCGCCTTGATCTGAAACCTCTCTGCCAGATGCGCCGCATAAAACCCGCCTAAAGAGGAGCCGATGATAAGCTCGACATCGTTATCCAAGATAAGACGGTGCAGAAAAGAGATCGCTTCATCCGGGTCAACAGGAATATCTGGACATAGAACCCCGTCAAAACTTTCACGTAACAATTGTGTTTTATTGGAATTTCCGCACGAAGCGAAACCATGGATATAAAGTATCATGTCAACTCGATTATTTCATCTGAACACCAAGACGCCAGTTCAAGTTCATGCGTGATCAAGAGCATGCCGACTTTATCAAGGTGTTTTAACAGCAGCTTCATAACATCCAACTGGATAATATTGTCCAAAGCTGATGTCGGCTCATCCAGTAACAGAAGTTCAGGCTTCATTAACAGTGCCCGTAGTATTGAAGCACGCTGAAGTTGGCCACCAGACAACTCAAAAGGTTTCTTTTCCAAAAGCCCTCTTTCCAGGCCCATGTCTTCGAGAAAAAGATCCATATCATCTGTATCTGCAACATCTTTTATCTGATTAACAATGGAATAGGAGTTGTGAAAAGAGCTGTAAGGGTCTTGAAAGACTTGCGATATACGCCCGGCTTTGATACTACCTCGAAGCGGGTCCAAATTGCCCACGATCAATTCAAGCAACGTGCTCTTACCCGATCCACTCGGACCAACAACCGTCTTGATCTCACCCTGCTTTATCTCAAGAGAGAATCCCTTGTACAAAAGGGAATCTCTATCATAGCCAAAGTCCAAGTCCTCAACTTTTAAAACACTCAAGAACGGATCTGTCCTGACCCATAGAGTTTAAACTTATAGGTCGTCAACCCTTCTATTCCCATCGGACCACGAACATGAAGTTTATTTGTACTGATCCCTACCTCAGCACCAAAGCCAAAGGCTCCACCGTCGGTGAAACGCGTTGAGGCATTGACATAAACAGCAGCAGCATCGACACTGTTCAAGAACTTCTCTGCGACCGTATAGTTTTCTGTGACGATTGCTTCAGAATGACCTGAACCGTAAGTCCGTATATGCTCAACAGCTTCCTCTACGTCTTCGACAACACGAATATTGAGAATATTGTCCAAATACTCAGTATGGAACTCTTTATCACCGGCGTGCTCTGCCTGAATGATCTCTTGTGTTTTGTCACATCCCTTGAGCAACGTACCTGTTTTATCAAATGCCTCTTTCAACTTAGGTAGTAAAATAGGTGCGACTGTAGCGTTCACCAACAGTGTTTCCATGGCGTTACATACACCTGGTCTATGCGTCTTGGCATTAATGGCGATCTTGATCGCCATCTCGCTGGAAGCATCTTTGTCTATGTACGTGTGACACTGTCCCTTATCATGTTTGACTACAGGGACAGAAGCATTATCACACACATAATGGATCAATCCTTCTCCACCTCGAGGCACGATCAGGTCAACATACTTGTCCATCTTGATCAGTTTTGCGACACCCTCACGCGAAGAATCAGGAAGCAGCGATATTAGAGCAGCGGGAAGTCCGTTCTCAACGAGGACATCTTGTAAGACTTTCGCAATAGCCTTGTTTGAGTTCTCCGCTTCTTTTCCGCCTTTCAAGATACAGATATTAGAGCTTTTAAAACACAATGCTGCAGTATCTGACGTCACGTTTGGACGAGACTCATAGATAATACCGATAACACCAATAGGGACAGTAACCTTTTCAACCTTGATCCCATTGTCAAGTACCCAACCGTCAAGCACGCGTCCTACCGGCTCTTTTAATGCTGATATTTCTCTCACGCTTGTTGCCATAGCAGCTATGCGGCCCTCATCCAATAAAAGTCTGTCTTTTAGTGCCGACGTTAGATTATTCTTGTCCGCATCTACCATATCCAGCTTATTGGCTTCGATGATACCGCCCATATTGGCTTCAAGAGCATCTGCCATCTCATGTAAGATACGATTTTTGTCAGCACCGCCGAGTTCCGCAAAAATATGACTAGAAGATTTTGCTTCTTGTAAAAACTTTTCCATAAACATCTCTTTGATAAATATTTGTATTTAAACTATGAACTATTATATCAACATGCTAACAAGAAATGACTTAATATCAATATATTTGGAAGTTCAGTGGAAGGGTCTAGGATAAGAGAAGGAAATGCTCCCCTTATTTTAATGCCAGACGTTGAAGTGCTTGGATCGTTTTAGGTTCTTCTGCGTCTTGAGCCTCTTCAAGCGGTGTTTTACCTTCTATGTTTTTTGCATTGGCATCTGCACCATTTTGAAGTAATATCTCCGCAGCCTTGACATTACCAATATATGCGGCGACATGCAAAGGTGTGGAGAGGTCTTTGCTTTTCGCATTGATGTTCGCACCATTTTCCAAGAGTAGTTTTATTGTCTCAGTGTTACCACCCTCGGCAGCACGATGAAGCGGTGTTATCCCGTCATTTCCTTGTTCATTGATCTTTGCTTTGGCACGTAAAAGGCAGGCAACAGTCTTAACATCCCCGTAGAAAGCTGCGATGTGCAAAGCTGTACGACCGTTTTTCATCTTCGTATTGATATCAGCACCGGCTTCAATGAGATAT
>JBFEXN010000059.1:0-9845 GCA_041562655.1 Sulfurimonadaceae bacterium | reverse complement strand
GTGTGGCTCATCAAAACTTTCTGGTGTACCAAGCAGATCATCATATAGGTCATCATGAGACAATGGTGTGACATCCTCATCGATCAACATAGGACCGTCTTCAGGGACTTTGATATCGATAGCAAGGTCCAATTCTTCCAGTTCATCTACTACTTCAGGAGCTGGTGCCGCTACTGGTGCAGTCGCTTCAGGGAGTTCTTTGCCTTCAAGTTTTGCAATGATTCTGTAAAACTGGTCAAGGTTTGGAAGAATCTTTTCAGTCTCTTTGGAACTGTTAACAACGCTTAATACATCAAAAGCATCTTCTACACGTAAGTTTGCAGCGACACCTTTGAGCTTATGCGAAAGGATCTGCACATTGTCAAAGTCTTCCGTCTTAACGGAGGCATACAGATCATCATGAAATTCATGAGCCTGGTCGATAAAGTCACCGATGAACTCTTCGATAAGATCCACAGGAAGGCCAAGTTCATTAGCAGCGATTTGCGGTTCATAAACATAGGTCCCCGATCTGACTAGTTCACTTAGATGCTCGTTGTCAGCAGGAGAACTAACATAGTCACCAAGCATTGGAGCTTCTTGTTTGACTGGTGGCATTTCCTCCTCAAGATCAAAAGGTGCTACATCTTCATGAGTAGACGGCTCAGGAGTGTTGTCCATCATGACATCATCATCAAGTGTCAGAGGGGCGTTATAGTCTATATCGATAGGTGCACCAAACTCATTTTCCGTTGCCATTGGCCCAAAGTCAGAATCATCATGCTCAGGGATGTCAAGTGGAGCAGGTTCCGAAAGTTCTTGTGTGTAGCTCTCTTCGAAACTTGGAAGTGACATGTCTTCTTCCGGCAGTGAGTCGAAATGTGTCTCTATACTTTCTTGTGATTCAGGCTCTTCAAGTGAGATGTCGAGTTGATCAGACTTGGCTTCTGCTGCCGGAGCAGGCTCTGTAACTGTGCTAGATGGACTCGGAGCCGGTGAAGCCTGAATCCCACCGGATGTTTCTAAGGCTTGGGTCGCTTGTAAGTCTTCACTTCCCTGTAGAGAACGAATGTTTTTGATGGTAACGGAAAAACCACTCTCCTCTGAGGTGAAATGAAACGGTGCGACATGCAAGGAACAAGCATAGTTCTTGCCTTTAGCATGGATAATGGCTTTAGATTCGTCAGACTCACTGTGCAGGATAAAGTCAATCCATGAAAAGTTTTTAAAATTATGAATATAACCGGGTTTTTTGACAAAAAGATCAGCAAAGTCATGAGACTCATTTTGTAGCTCACCAATATTTTGAAAACCTAATCCTCTTAGATCGTCTTCATCAATACCAATAAACTCTTTTCTTTGGTTGTATAATAACAATGTTTCCCCTTTTAGAGTTCTTTTTCTTTCATTTTTCGATACATCTCAGATGTCTCTTCAACATCTTTACGTGCAGCAGGTCTACGCGCAGCAACGTAAGCGATGATATTTCCATCCTTGTCTTTAGAAGGGAGGATCTCTGTCTCAACCCAGTAGTATTGACCATCTTTACGAAGGTTTTTAACAAGTCCATGCCAGATCTGGCCACTCTGTATCGTTTCCCACATTTTTTGAAATGCTTCTTTTGGCATATCTGGATGACGGATCATATTGTGCGGTTGACCAATCAGTTCCTCTTTCTCATATCCTGAGATCTCACAAAATTTTCTGTTAGCATAAGTGATTATACCCTTGAGGTCTGTTTCACTTACGATGACACGCCCTTGAAAAAGGAACTCTTGATCTAGCGCTTCTATTTGTCCCATATAAAACCTTTAAAAAATTCTGCTTGTTTTATGTAATGATTACATTTAAGCATGCGGATGGAATAATATATCATATTCTACGCAAAATATAACTTATTTATATAATTTCTTGATTGAGAATGCATCATTTTTTCCCACAACTGCGGCAATTTCATCTTCTGTCGCGTTTCTTATTGTCTCAAAACTGCCGAAATGATTAAGAAGTTTTTTTAACTTGGCAGGGCCAATTCCCTTGCTCTTCAAAAGTTCGGATTCTTGGTCCTGTTTGAGTTTTGTTTTCTTATGAAAGCTTATGGCGTAACGGTGCGCTTCATCCCTCATGCGCTGCACCCATTGAAGGCGTTTGTCACTTGAGCTCAATGAAAAACTCTGTTCTACTGTATGAAGGATGTCTTTTGCCTTGCCTTTTGCCCGGTGTGCTTTGGCATCTATCTTTTCTTTTGATATGGCAATGACGTCTATGTTTGTCCCACAAGAAGCGAGGAGGTCCTGGGCAAGACTCAGAAGCGTGCTCCCCCCATCAAGGATCCAAAGATCAGGGGCAGGGTTGCTCTGGAAGCTTTCAATCCTACGTGTCAAGGTCTCTTTCATCTGGGCATATTCATCTACGCTCTTGAGATGGAACTGTCGGTAGGCTGATTTATTGAACTTTCCGTCCTCAAAACAGACCATGCCTCCGACCGGTGCAGAGCCTTGCAAATGGGAATTGTCAAATATCTCAATACGTTTAGGCAAACGCTCCAAGGAACAAAGCTCCTGGAGTTTTTCTTCCAAGTCGTCATACAGAGCGTGTGAACCACTTTGGTATGTGTTCAATAGCTCTTGTGCGTTCTTCAGTGCCACTTTGCAAAGCGTGTACTTTGTGCCTCGACGCGGAAAATGCAGGGTAAGGCTTTTTGAGAAGGCTTGTTTTAAGTAATCACTTATCTCTTGCATCTCTTCGAACTCATGTGCGACGATGATCTGCTTACAGGTCAGTGGAGAGAACTGGTAAAACTCTAAAATAGCACGTTTGTATATCTCGTCACGATCGTAGCCATGGTTCAGGTGGATGAAGTTGTGTGAGCTTGAGATGATCTTTCCATGACGCATGAAAAGACGCATCACAACAGCGCGTTTTTCATCGGCATCGACACAGAACAGGTCTAAGTCCTCAGTACTTGCACTATCCATTTGAGAAGTGACATTGCTCTTGGCGATCTTTTCTATACTGTCACGCAAAAGAGCTGCCTCCTCAAAACGCATCTCTTCAGCCAGCTTGTGCATCTTGATTTCCAACTCTGAGCATAAAGAAGTTTTGTTATTGATGTACTCAATTCCTTTGTCTACCAATTTCCAATACTCGCTGGAGGAGACTTTCCCTTCACACGGAGCCAAACATTTTTTTATCTGATAATACAGACAGGCCTTACCTGAGTTTAGACAACTTTTTTTCTGTACCAGCGGAAGAATCTCGTACAGGGCGTTTAAGGTGTCTCGGGCCCCGGTCGAAAAAGGCCCGAAGTATTTGATGTCTTTATCGTTCAATATTTTTCTTGTGATCTCAAAGCGGGGAAAATCAGCATTTCTATCTATATAGATATATGGGTAGGTCTTATCATCTCGCAGTAAGACATTGTATTTTGGTCGCAGCTGTTTGATAAGTGAATTTTCGAGGATTAACGCATCATGCTCATTCTCGACGACAATATAATGCAGACTGTGGACCTCATGCAGCATTTTGACAATACGGGGATTGAGTTGGGAATTGGGAACAAAGTTTGGTGTAAAACGAAAATAGCTCTTGACACGTGCTTTTAAATCCTTGGCTTTTCCAATATACAGGAGCTTGTTGTTCTGATCAAAATAGTGATAGACTCCGGCAGAAGCAGGAAGGTTCTTTACCTGAGATAGAAGGGTGTCGTTAAGTTTTTTCATTGATGATATGTCGTATCTCTTCTATGATATCGTGAAGCTTTTCATTCTTTACAGGGTTGTCGAACTCTCCCTTTGACCTTTCATCATAGTGCTCTTCGTGAGGAATGTCCGAGGAAAACTTCAGCGGTCGCTTATGCGAGACGAAGGCACGTACATCATATAGTTCAAAGGTTTTACACTCTGTAGGGGGTATCTTCTTTAAAGGTGTTTTTATAGAACTTATAATATTATCGAACTCTTGTTTTGCACCGGGGTGATTAAGTGCGAAAAATAAGATGTTATGTCTAATATATCCAAATAGAATAAATTTATGAAGTCGCTGAGGAAGTAGCTCTTTCACAGCATTAATACAAGGTAAATTGCTAAGAGGCGAAAATGCCGATTGAGAGCGAAGATGAGAAACCAGTTGTTTAGAATTTTTCATATCACTATTATAACAGTTTTGATGTTAAGTATAAATGGATGTGGTTATAAAGCCCCTCCTTATTATCCAGATGGGAAAGAGAGCAAGTAGGCGTGGTATATGATGTAGTGATCATTGGGGCGGGTGTCGCGGGTTTATACGCGGCGATGAACCTTCCCAAAGAAAAAAAAGTATTGATCATCAATAAGGACCATCCTTGGGCGTGTAATACTTTTTATGCACAAGGCGGTGTCGTGTCCGCCGTGGATGATGCAGATGAACGTTTACATATAAAAGATACGATGGAAGCGGGAGCTGGCCTGTGTGATGAAGCTGCCGTCCGGGTATTAAGCGAACACAGTCGTGAAGTCGTGGGTGATCTTATAAAGCGTGGTTTTCATTTTGACACGAATGCCAAAGGTGAACTCCTTTATACTAAAGAAGCTGCACATTCGGCCAGTCGAATACTTCATGCCGGAGGTGATGCTACGGGTCGTTACCTGCACCGATTTTTACTAGAGCAAAACCCTCATCCTATGCTCGAAGGCGCTCAGGTGACAGACCTGTTGATAGACGAGGGGAAGTGTTATGGGGTCTGTGTCAACAATAACGGCGAGACAAAGCACATCTTCGCAAAAAACACTATTATCGCTTCTGGTGGTGTGGGGTCACTTTTTGCCTACCATACTAATGCAAGAACGATCAGTGGTGACTTGCAGGGGATATGTCTGGAAAAGGGTATTGAACTTGAGCGTATGGAGATGCTGCAGTTCCATCCTACGGTCTATGTGGGTTCCAAAACAGCACAAAAGCAGCTTTTGACAGAAGCTTTGCGAGGTGAAGGAGCGAAGCTTGTCGGGGAGAACGGCTATGCATTCATGAAAGACTATGATGAAAGAGCTGAACTGGCACCAAGAGATATTGTCTCTCGCGCGATTTTTGACTACAAGCAGAAGACGGGAGAAGAGGTCTATCTCTCCTTTGAAAACTTTGAGGTCGAGTATTTTAATGAACGTTTTCCAAATATCGCTTCAAATCTCAAAGACCTCGGGTTCAATCTTCCAAAAGAACGCGTACCTATCTCTCCTGCCTTTCATTATGCTATTGGCGGGATCAAAACCAATCTTGACGGAGAGATAGAATCGGTAGAAAACCTTTATGCCGTCGGCGAAGTCGCTTCAACAAGGGTTCATGGTGCAAATCGTCTAGCAAGTAACTCTTTGTTGGAGGGGCTGGTCTTTGCGGCGCGTGCAGCAACAAAGATAAAAAAAGAAAGTGTTACATATTCACCAAAACAGTTTCCAATAAGTACGGATTCGTTGCGTTGCGAGGGCGATAATGCCTATAAAAGTGAACTTCGTCGTATAATGTGGGACGATATTGGGAGTGTGCGCACGGAAAAGGGACTTCAGGAAGCTTTGGACTTTATTGAAGAGACCTTGCATAAACCCATAGGCAGATTGCTGAAACTTCGTTTGCTCACGGCAAAAGAGATTGTCAGATCTGCGATCAAGCGAAAGACCTCGGTAGGGGTACATTACATAAAGGAGAGTGAAAGATGACAAGAGCGATTGAAGATACCTTGGATATGGCAACAGAACCTGTTGGTTTGCTGTTGCTGGCCATATTTGTTGTAGGTTATTATTTTATTGCAGCTGAAGAAAAGTATCACATCAATAAGGCAAAACCAGCTTTATTCATAGGTACATTGATGTTTATGATTATTGGAGGGTTCTATGCCTTTAACGGGCTAAACATGAAGCCTTTTGAGACAGAGATCGCACACTTGATCCTTGAGATCGCAGAGATCTTCTTCTTCTTATACGTGGCGATGACCTTCATTGAAGCGTTGATCGATAGAGGTGTGTTTAATGCACTAAAAGAAAAACTCATCAAAAAAGGATACAGCTATAAGGGTCTTTTTTGGGTGACGGGTGCTCTGGCGTTTTTCATCTCTCCTGTAGCAGATAACTTGACGACGGCACTGATCCTGTCGACGGTTTTGATCACGATTGACAAGACGAATAAAGCTTTTCTTGTCCCAGGCGCTATTAATATCGTTGTGGCTGCAAATGCTGGTGGTGCGTGGAGTCCATTCGGTGATATTACGACACTTATGGCATGGACGGCAAACAAGGGTAACTTTGTTGATTTCTTGTACCTCTTCCCAGCAGCAATCCTAGGATGGGTTGTTACAGCTTATCTGCTTAGTCGTTATGTCCCTCAGGGGCATCCAGGTCAAGAGGACGAGGCTGGGGCTGAGCGTATTGAGATATTAAAAGGCGGTAAGGTGATCGTTGCTTTGGGTGTATTGACAATCGCAACTGCTGTTATCTCTAAGCAGGTGATGCATCTTCCGCCGATGTGGGGTATGCTGTTTGGTCTTTCTGTTTTGAAACTGTATGTCTATTTTTTACAGAAAAAACATCAAGAAGACATGGATATCTACCACTCTATTGCGAAGGTCGAAAATGACACCTTGCTCTTTTTCTTTGGTATCTTGGCTGCGGTCGGGGCACTACATTTTGCAGGTTTCCTGACGTATGCCGTTATGTTATACGACATGTTTAACCCGACCTATGTGAATGTCGGCGTCGGTTTCCTTTCTGCAATCGTGGATAATGTCCCGGTCATGTCAGCCGTCTTGAAAGCAAGTCCTGACCTTGGTCTTAGCCAGTGGTTGTTGGTAACATTGACGGCCGGTATTGGTGGGTCACTGATCAGTTTTGGTTCTGCTGCAGGTGTTGGAGTCATGGGAAAACTAAAAGGAATTTATACGTTTGGAGCACACATGAAGTTCTCCTGGACAATCCTTGTCGGGTATATACTGTCTGTTGCGATCTGGTATGGCCAGTTTGAAGTGATGGGTCTGTATAACGATCATGTCGTACATAATAAAAAAGAGACTCCTAAAGCACGATGTCCAGAGTGTAAGGCTGAGTTTGAGATCCCAGCCGATGGTGAGCACTAGTCTATAAAACCTCTCTCTTAGTGAGGCTTGATAATCAAGCCTCTACTTTCACAAACTTTTAATGATAAATAGAGTATCCTTTCTTCACTAGATCACCCCAAAGGTATCCCAATTGAAAAATGTAAGCATTATTGTCCTTGATTTCGGTTCACAATATACTCAGTTAATCGCACGTCGTATGCGTGAAGAGAAGATCTATTGTGAGATCGTCCCGTATTACACAACTGTTGAAGAGATTAAAGCCAAAAACCCTAAAGGTATTGTCCTTAGTGGTGGTCCGTCATCTGTTTATAATGAAAATGCCTATGAAGTCGACCAGGGCGTTTATGAGATGGGTATTCCTGTCCTTGGTATCTGTTATGGTATGCAAAGAATCGCTGTGGATTTTGGCGGTTCGGTAATTCGTTCTGATCATCATGAGTATGGAAAAGCGGAATTGAAGCTGGAAGCAGCGTCTTCACTTTTTGACGATGTAGATGATAACGGTATTGTATGGATGTCGCACTCTGACCGTGTTGATGAACTTCCTGCAGGTTTTACTCCAATCGCTACATCAGCTAACTCTCCATTTGCTGCAATCGCAAATGAAGAGAGACGTGTGTATGCGATGCAGTTCCACCCTGAAGTGCAGCACTCACAAGAGGGTTATTTAATGCTTCGTAACTTCGCTCGTAAGATCTGTGGCGTAGACGAGAAGTGGAAGATGGAGCATTTTCTTAAAGAGCAGATCGCCAAGATCCGTGAGACAGTTGGAGATGGAAAAGTACTTTGTGGCCTAAGCGGAGGGGTTGACTCTTCTGTTGTTGCTGCAATGCTTTATGAAGCGATCGGCGATCAGCTTATCCCTGTCTTTGTCGATAACGGGCTTCTTCGTAAAGGCGAGCGCGAACAGGTAGAAGAGGTCTTCAAGATCAACCTTAAAGTGCCTTTGGTGACTGTGGACGCTGTAGACTCGTTCTTAGACAAGCTTGCGGGCGTCAATGACCCAGAAGAAAAACGTAAGATCATCGGTCATACCTTTATTGAAGAGTTTGAAAAAGAGGCAAAAAAACATGACGGGATCAAGTTTTTAGCACAGGGAACACTCTATCCGGATGTCATCGAATCGATCTCAGTCAATGGTCCATCAGAAGTCATCAAGTCGCATCATAATGTCGGTGGCCTTCCTGACTGGATGGATTTTGAACTGATTGAGCCTCTTCGTGAACTGTTTAAGGATGAAGTGCGTAAAATCGGTCTTGAACTTGGCCTTCCTGAAAGCATGATCAATCGTCACCCTTTCCCTGGTCCTGGACTTGCGATCCGTATTATGGGAGATGTTAACCGTCCTGACCTTGATCTTTTGCGTGAAGCAGATGTGATTCTACTTGATGAACTAAAGGCAAGCGGATACTATACGAAGACATGGCAGGCATTTGCCGTACTGTTGAATGTCAAGTCGGTCGGTGTCATGGGTGATAACCGTACGTATGACAACACGGTATGTGTACGTGTTGTTGAGGCGGTTGACGGTATGACGGCAACCTTTGCTCACCTTCCACATGATCTGTTGGAGCGTATATCTCGCCGCATTATCAATGAAGTCGACGGAATCAATCGTGTTGTCTATGATATTTCGTCTAAACCACCTGCAACCATAGAATGGGAGTAGGTCTGGGCTTGCGCTCGGCATCAAAATAAAGCTAGCATGTATGAATGAAAAAGAACGGAGAATTTTTCTTTTTTCAAAGACTTCATACCCTGGGGTAAACCATATCCCTATTCTTCAGATAGATTACCTTCAACCTTCCATCGACTTTTCATCATATGACTATATTATTGCTACCTCTAAAGAGGTCTTGACGGCTCTGGATAAGATCGGTGACTGGAAAACGCTTCCCGTATTAGCGATCTCTCAATCGACAGCTAAATTTGCACAAGAGATGGGTGCGAAGCTTTTAGATATATCTGAAGGATATGGTGAAGGCGTTGCTTCACTCATTAAAGAGAAATATAACGAGTTGAAGGCATTATATCCTCATGCAAAAACAATCGCTTATGACATAGAAGGCTCTGTGAGAAAATCGGGTATCGACATTGACTCGTTTGTCGTCTATGAAACCTCCTGTGCGAAAAGGATGAATCTCACGCTTCCGTCAAATGCTATTTGCATTTTCACCTCACCATCTTCGGTTAAATGTTTTGAAAAATCATATGCTTTTTTACCATCTTACAAGATAGTCTGTATCGGGGAGACAACCCGTTCTGCTTTGCCAAAAGGTGTGGAGGCTGTCATCTCTCAAAACACTTCCGTGCAAAGCGCAGTAGCGTCTGCACGAAAGTTACTTCAGTAACTGTTTTTTAAAGTTTTATTTGTTATAATCTTAACTAGCCTGGGTGGTGCGACTACTCGCATATCAGGGGGTTCTACATATTCATACAGTAGATGCCGTAGAGAGTTCGTGTGAAGCATTTTTGCTTGAGGGCGTAGCCTGAGAATCTGCTACCTGAAGACTCTTTCGATTTACTATATTCGGCTTTGAGAACCAAAGCTAAAGGCGGAACGCCCACCTGGACACTATGAAGTGATGATTATTGATTAAAGCTTATCTTGTGAGTTTTTATAAATAATCTGCTAAGACCTTCACAAATGACTAAATAATCGGAGATACTATGAATGTAATGATACTGGGGAGTGGAGGTAGAGAATATTCTATCGGCCGTGCCATGAAAGACGACAAGAATGTGGATAAGCTCTACTTTGCTCCGGGTAACGGTGCGACAGACACCCTGG
>JBFEXN010000058.1:0-9948 GCA_041562655.1 Sulfurimonadaceae bacterium | reverse complement strand
CTTTGATGTAAAGCCAGTACTCTTCTTTTGCATGAAAGGAGGTTGCTTCTTTAACAGATGCAATTTTTTTATACTCATTTTCCAGATAATCACGAAACGGAGAAAGATGCCACTTCTCACTTTTTTTGGAAGGAAGATCGTGAAAGAAGTGCGAATGCCTTAGTATCTCACGAAGTTTCAAGAACATCTTCATATCCTTTCTCTTCAAGCTCTTTGGCAAGGAGGGCACCCGCTGTCTTGACTATTTTCCCGTGATCTAAAATGTGGACAAAATCAGGTTCTATATATTGTAAAAGACGGTTGTAATGTGTCACTATGATCATCGCATTCTCAGGTGTGCGAAGCGTATTGATACCCTTGGCTACGCTCTTGAGCGCATCGATGTCCAAGCCAGAATCGATCTCATCGAGTAAGATGAGGCTGGGCGAAAGCATCATCATCTGTAAGATCTCGCTTTTCTTTTTCTCTCCGCCGGAAAAACCGACATTTAGTGAACGCTGAAGGATGTTTTTGTCTATCTCCAAGAAGTCCATTTTTTCTTGAAGTGCTTTCATGAACTCAACGGAGCTCATCTCCTCTTCTCCCCTGGCTTTTCTCTGCTCATTGATAGCAGTACGCAAAAAATAGATAGTATTCACACCAGGTATCTCGACAGGGTTTTGAAAACTCATAAATATACCACGTGTGGCACGTTCATCTGCGCTAAGTTCAAGCAAAGACTCTCCCAAGAAATCCATCTGCCCTTTTGCCTGGGTCTCATAGGAACCTGAAATAGCCTTTAGAAGGGTAGACTTTCCCGTACCATTTAGACCCATGACGACATGGACCTCTCCGCGATTAACCCTTATATTTAGATCTTTCAGAACATTTTTTCCGGCGATGTTGACCTCAAGGTCTTTGATGTTTAACATTTATCCAACACTCCCTTCTAGTGTTATGCTCAAGAGTTCTCTGGCTTCGACAGCGAACTCCATGGGCAGTTTGCTAAGAACCTCTTTGCAAAATCCGTTGACGATCAAAGAGATTGCCTGTTCCTCACTTAGACCACGAGCCTGTACATAAAAGAGTTGTTCATCTGATATCTTTGAGGTCGTTGCTTCATGCTCGACCTGAGCAGTAGGGTTTTTTACATCGATATAAGGATAGGTGTGCGCTGCACAATCGCTCCCTATGAGTAAAGAATCACACTGGGTGAAATTACGCGCATTCGTTGCCTGTGGACGTATCTTTACCAGCCCTCTGTAGGCATTGCTTCCCTTAAGCGCTGAGATGCCCTTGGAGATGATAGTCGAGCTTGTGTTCTTACCCAAATGCAACATCTTAGATCCGGTATCAGCCTGTTGTGAAAGGGAGGTGATGGCAACAGAGTAAAACTCGCCCCTGCTGTTATCTCCCAGCAGGATGCACGAAGGATATTTCCATGTGATCGCCGCACCTGTCTCGACCTGTGTCCATGATATTTTGGAGTTATCTCCCAGGCATTTCCCCCGTTTGGTGACAAAGTTGTAGATCCCACCATTCCCTTCTTCATCCCCAGGATACCAGTTTTGAATGGTAGAGTATTTTATCTCGGCATCTTTGAGTGCTATGAGCTCGACAACCGCGGCATGAAGCTGATTCTCATCTCGCATCGGTGCGGAACATCCTTCATTATATGAGACGGAGGAGCCTTCATCTGCGATGATGAGCGTACGTTCAAACTGTCCGGAGTTCAGCGCGTTGATACGAAAATAGGTCGAAAGCTCCATCGGAAAATTCACACCCTTGGGAACATAGGCGAAGGTACCGTCGGTAAATACGGCACTGTTAAGGCAGGCAAAATAGTTGTCACCCATGGGAACGACAGAGGCCATATATTTTTGTACAAGTTCAGGATGCTGTTGAATGGCTTCAGAGATGGAGCAAAAGATGATACCCAGTTCAGAGAGTTTCTCACTAAAAGTCGTTTTTACAGAGACCGAATCAAAAACGGCATCCACCGCAATGCCTGCGAGTATCTTTTGCTCTTCCAACGGAATACCTAATCGTTCATACGTCTGTAATATCTTCGGATCTATCTCGTCTAGAGAATTGATATTTCGTTTGGGTGCAGAGTAGTAGGAGATGTTTTGATATTCGATCGGTGGATAGTGAACATGAGCCCAATTCGGCTCGCGCATATCTAGCCATTTGTCATAGGCCTTTAAGCGCCATTGCAGCATCCATTCAGGTTCACTCTTTTTTTTGGATATCAGGCGGATGATATCTTCATTTAGTCCTAGGGGGGCCTGATCTTCGATAATATCCGTCTCAAAACCAAGTCTATATTCCTGATCGATAAACTTGTCTATTTTTGGCGACATGATCCACTCCTGCTTGTCTGTCAATTATCTAATGATATAGGTTTATCTTATATTAATATCTGTACTAATTCAAAAGATGAAGATAAGTAGAAGGAAAATGTGGAACGCTATGTGCATGGTGTAGGTAACAAAAAATCGCTAAACTGTCTTTTTATTTTGTCGTTCAAGCGGTGCGGTTTTTTGTTCTTTCTGATCCAACCGTCTCTTTTATCGAATATACCGGTGTCATGTTTGTTTGCTATTGTTAATGATTTACTTCGTAGAGACGAAGTGTACGATCTGTTTGTGAGAGAAAAACCTATGATGTAGATATAGACTCAACAGATTCAGTCCCAAGCCAAGAACACCGGCATGAAAGCCAAAGGGTTTATCTGGAAGAGGCGAGAGTAAAAAGAGCAGGGTGAAACCAAGGCCGATGAAAAGGCCGATCAGAACCGAACGGGCCTTGATCTTTTGAATATGTACACCCAACATCACCGCAGGTGCGATTTGACATAGGATCTCCAGTTTGATCTGAATAAGCCACCAGATAGTTGAAGGTAGGGTGATGGCCAGATAGACCATTACCGCCATAAGTGCCCAGGAAAAAAGCTTACCGATGAGGGTGAGCTTTCTTTGTGAGGCATCGGGTTTGTGTTGGTGATAGATGTCTTGGGTGAAGAGTGATGCGATAGCGAGCA
Organism: Sulfurimonadaceae bacterium; assembly: GCA_041562655.1. Classification (GTDB taxonomy): domain Bacteria; phylum Campylobacterota; class Campylobacteria; order Campylobacterales; family Sulfurimonadaceae. The sequence continues at coordinate 6,926 of JBFEXN010000058.1, read as the reverse complement.
TAGCCGAATCGACGGTCGACATGATCGCAGCTACAGCAGCTGCAATAAAGAGCGTGATGACATACCGCATCCCTTCGAGATGTTGGAGCTTTGAGAGCATCAACAAGATGACCTGTTCGGACGACTCTTTGTCAAGGCCGGGGAAATGTGCTGCTCCGATAATGGCTATGACGATCAGGGGCAGGGTCGTCAGAAGTGGCATGATGATCATGAGCTGGAACGAACGTTTAAGTGTTTGCGCATCCTTTGCTGCGTAGATGCGCTGGATTGCCTGTGGATAGACGGAGATACCAAAGAAGATCATGATCAAGATACTAAGCCATTGAATCTTGTCAGCAAGCATGGGTGTGCGGAAAAACTCAGACTTGACTTCCAGTAGCAGTGCCTCATTACTTGAAATCGAACCGTATTCGATCCAGATGACGCTAAAGATGATCATCACGCCTGCAAGAAGCAGTATCCCTTGAATGGCGTCCGTCCAGGCGACTGAACGCATTCCGCCGAGCGTCTCATAGATTACCATGATGATCGCCATGGCGATGATGCCTTCTGCAAAACCGACACCTCCTCCCGTGACATAATCGAGAATATAGCCAATAGCCTTTAAGTTGGTAAGCATATAGTTTGAAAGGGCTAATATGCCGATAAAAACGATGATATTCGTCAACAAGCGGTGCTCATAGCGATGACGGATATAATCTCCGATAGTGATAAAACGATGTTTTTGCGAAAGGAGATACAGCTTGGGTGCATAGAGCATATAACCGCCGACGATAGAGATCATAAAGGTCACCGAGATCAAGAAGAACCAGCCGTTTCTATAGGCTGATCCCGCAAATCCTATCAGTGAATTACCACTGTATTGTGTAGCATACATCGTCAAGAACAAGATAGTGACCCCAAACCCCGCTCCTCCGAGATAAAAGTCCTGCATAGACTTTTCTTTGGATTGTATCAGACCTACAACACCTATTCCGATAAGAGACAGAAGATATAAAAGGAGGAAGATTGTGCCTTGTTCGTCTAAGAGCCCTTTATCCATCGTGTGCTTCACTTTCCCACTCTTTCTCGATCATAAGGATTAGGATAAGGGCATAGACTACACTCATGCCTAACGATGCCCAGGCCCAAAGGGGAACTCCTGCATAGGGAGTCGAAGGAAGTAGAGGGGTACTTAGCAATAGCGATACGAATGACAGTTTTTTTAAAGAGACGCCGAACATGAACCCTCGCAAGTAAGTTTAAACGAAACTATAGCATAAGGAGAGAGGAAGCTTTGGTATAATTTTATAAAAAACAGGAGCCTCGATGCTTAACGTCGCCGCTATACAGATGCAGATGAGTTCTGATCAGGAAGAGAATCGTAAAAAGGCAGAGTCTTTAGTACGTGAAGCTGCTTCCAATGGTGCAAACATCATCTTGCTACCGGAACTTTTTGAAGGCTTGTATTTTTGTAAAGACATGGATAGGACGTACTTTTCATGGGCCAAGGAGAGAGAAGGGCATCCCTTGATAAAACACTTTAGTGCTTTATGCCAGGAACTCCATATTGTCCTGCTGCTGAGCTATTTTGAAAAAAGCGAGGAGAAGTTCTTTAATTCACTTGTTGTGATCGATGCGGACGGAAGCGTTCTGGATAATTATCGTAATACGCATATCCCCGATGGTCCCGGATATGAGGAAAAGTTCTATTTTACACCCGGGGACACAGGTTTTAAGATCTGGAAGACGGCTTATGGAACCATTGGTGCGGGTATCTGCTGGGATCAGTGGTTCCCCGAGACGGCTCGTTCCTTGGCCTTGATGGGGGCAGAGTTGATCTTTTATCCTACGGCTATCGGTTCTGAACCAGAGATCGAGGTAGACTCGAAAGATCACTGGCAACGTGTTCAGATGGGGCATGCAGCAGCGAATACGACACCTGTCATCGCCGCTAACCGTATTGGTGTAGAAGAGGGTGAAAGCTGTAACCTGACATTTTACGGTTCGTCTTTTATGACGGATATCACAGGTGAGAAGATCGCTGAGGCTTCGCGAGACAAAGAAGAGATCATCTATGCACGTTATGATCTGGAGGAAAATAGAAGACATAAGGGATATTGGGGTCTGTTTAAAGACAGACGTCCCGAATGTTATACGGAGTTACTCAAGCCTAATCAGGAACACTGAGCTTTTAAATAAGTCGGCTAGTCCTGTCCAAAAACATATTGGTACTGTATTTGCTTTTTTCAGCGTTAATAGAGTTGAAGCAAGGAGACGATATGGAAATTATATTGCAAAATAATTTAATAGTCGTACGCGCAGGCTTTGATGTATTGCACACAGAGTGGATGGATGAGTTCTTATATACTCACGGGCACGACATGCTCTTTTTACCAAAGGCAGTTCTTGTCTTTTTTAACAACAGCCTTATGGACAGTAAAGCAAGGTTTATTGAATCATTGTGTCTGCATTACACAAAAGACCTTGAAACAGACAATGACTTTTATTTTCGTTCGGTAATGCGTTATATCAAGTATCCTATCAAGATCGAATTGACAGAGAAAGAGGAACTTGAGACCATACAAGTGCGTCTTCAGGCACGCAGCAGTTCGGAGGTCCAGATCAAGCTTGACAGACCGAACCGGTGGTTGATGAGTTATTTAAAATCAAAGCTTGACCTTTATATCACGCAAGAAGGTCTGATGAATATCTTCTTGAGCCTTCCTGATGACAAAGCCAAAGCCCATCTTGAAAAAGCACTCAATAAACGTAATATTATGAACTACCGCATCCAATACACCTATGATGCGTATTTTATGCAAAACCTATACGCCGATTACGGGCAGTTTGAATATGAAGATCATACGGATGATGAGATTGATGAGATGCTGCATTACTACACGGTACTTGAATGTCCTGTCGGTTCAAGTCAGGACGCGCTTAGACGCAGTTATAAAAAACTGGTAAAGGTCTATCATCCTGACCGTGTTCACTGCGAAAGTTCGGCAACGGTGGATCGCTATACTCAAAAATTCCAGTTGCTTCAAGAAGCATACCAGGCTCTTCGCATTGTCTCTTAAAAAACTGTATCTATCCCTGTTCATACTGCCTCTTGGCTTATGGGCAAGCCCGTACCCACAGCCAAAGAGTTTTACGCAGGCCGTAAACATCTTTAAAAAGATCGACTTTGACTATGCCCGCACCGCCTTTAGCGATGAGCAGTATGTGTATGACCCTACCACCTGTATGGATAAGCTATACGTCAAGGGAGAGGAAAAACGCTCTGTTGTCTTCGTTCGAATCGTTCCGGAAAAGAGAATGCTGCAGCAACGTCGTTGTGGGGTTGAGAAGATCTGTCTGAAGTATAACAACGAGCCTTACCGCGGAGCACGTTGCTGCCGTACAACGGATAAGCTGTATCAAGCCTACGACAGAGATCTCTTCAATATCCTTCCTATCGTCAAGGCCAATACTTCAAAGCTACAAGATCCGCCTCTTCATATGCGAGGGAACATCGCACGTGTCTATCTTTACATGAATGCTCATTACGGGCTTAACCTCTCATTTGAGGAACAGATGAAATATCTTAAGTGGCATCAAGAAGATAGGGTCGATGAAAAAGAGTGCAAGGTCTATAAACAGATCGTTGATCTTCAGGGCCGTTTAAACCCGTGGATAGAGTCTTCCTGCAAGGCAGAAGTAAGATAAGAGGTCTTGCTCACTAAGACAATACGATTGGCCACTCTCTTGAAAACCCTTCTAGAAGATCAGATTCAGATATGTTCTGAAGAAGCTCCTCAAAGTCATCACAGGCAAAAAGACGTAGGCTTTCATCTTGCATATTAAGCAGTTCTTTTGAAAAACCGCGTTTTGCAAAAAGTAAATAGATGTCGGGACGAAAGCCGATTCTTGCACATTTGTCTATGAGTCTGTTGAGCTCTTTTTTATTGATCTTGTGGTTTTTCCATTTACATTCACCGACAATCAGCTCATCCTTTTCTCCCCTTGCCATGAGATCGATCTCTACGTGTCTATCCCAGTAGCTTCCGCTGTCCACAAGCCGTAAGGATGCAAGCTTCATCTTCACCATCTCATTGCTCAACTCCTCAAAGGTATAACCGACAAAACTTTGATGGTGCTTTTTGAAGTTGTAGATGACCTTCTCATACTCTCCCTCTTCGATCTGTTGCCGCATAGGAGCAATAAAGTAAAACCAAAAACGTAAGAAGGGAGAGGTGAATCTCATCTTATGTGAGATACGGTGTCGTGCGACTTCGCGTTTTAGTTTTTGACCATTTTTCACAGCGGGCTCTTCTCTGGAATATTCGGCCTCCAGGACGCTCGTGTTTTGAAGATGCTTAAGGCTCAATCCACCGTAAAGATTAGTGACACCAGTCTTATTAAAGGCGGAGAAGATACGTCTGTCACCCCGGGCAAGTGTGGTAAGAAGCCTTGAATATTGAGGTTCATCGGTCGTGAGGGTCAATATCTGATTATGAAGTATGGCAAAGTTTTCCAATATCTCCGTCTCTATCAGTTCTTCAAGGGGAGCATCAATATCTATCTGCCAGCCCAGACCTCCAAAGACAGAAAAATATTCAACCAGCCTCTCCATATCATGGATCATATGCTTAAAATAGAAGGACCTAAACTGTTGTCTGAGCATATTTCTCTTTTAGCCTTTGCGGATTATTGGTCATGGCGGCATAAAGCCCATTCTGTATAGCCTGGTCCAAGTCTTCTTTGTCCACTGTCCAAAAGATGACCTTGTGTTGTTTCATCAAACCCTTGGCTAGAACTGTCTTGGAAAGTTTGACATCGATGTCAAAACAGTTGATGTAATCATATCGTTTTGGAAAATCTTCGTCATCTAGAATGGATGTTTCATCGATAAGTTTGTGCAGCCTGATCTCTTTGTTAAGTTGGTGCATCTCCTCGAGTACTGCGTCTTCAAAAGACGAGACCTCTACCCATTCCAGTTTGTCTTGGATGGATCTCATCATGATATGACAAAGTCTTTTATAGGTAGAGGGGTTGTACTTGATCTCAAGGATGAGGGTTGTCCTGGCATTTACAAGCCCTAGAAGCTCATCCAAAGAGGGAATGCTCTCTCCCTCCCCGGCATCAAGCTTCTGCAGTTCTTTAAACGTCAGTGACTCTGGTCTCTTGTCAATACCGGCGATCCGTTTTAGAGTCTTGTCATGAAATACAATTGCCACTTCATCGCGACTTAGCCTTAGGTCGGTCTCTATTGCGTCAACACCGATCTCAATAGCTTTTTCAAAGGCAAGAAGCGTGTTTTCTGGGTAGTCCTCACTAAAACCGCGGTGTGCAATTATTTTCATTGGGTATCTTTTTGTTTAGCTATAATAATTATACAGGAGTTTAGATGCAAAGCCAATATGATGTTGTTGTCCTTGGTGCTGGTATCAATGGTCTCGCAAGTGCAAAGGCTCTTGCTGAAAAGGGAATGCAGGTCCTTGTCCTGGAAAAAAACCATATTGCAGCAGGTGCTTCCTCTCATTCATCCCGGCTTATACATGGTGGACTCAGGTATCTTGAACATTATGAGTTCGCACTTGTGAAAGAGGCGCTCCATGATCAAAAATATCTGCTGGACAATTATAGTGATCTCGTCGAGTTACGCCCTTTTTATCTACCTGTCTACGAAGACTCCAAACGTCCACTTTGGTTGATCAGGTTTGGCCTATGGTTTTATACTATGCTTGCCAGGCATGGGCAAAAGGCTACAAGGATATCAAAAGAAGCGTTCTTGCACCAGTTCACAAAAATAAAAGCACAGAAGCTAAGAGCAGTTTTCAGATATTATGACGGAAAGACTGATGATGAGGCATTAACACGAAGGATCGCCTTAGAAGCGCAGGAAGCAGGTGTTGAAATACGTGAAGGGACACAGGTTCAAAGCCTTTATGTGGGGGAGGAGAAGATAAGTATTGACGTCGATAATCATAGGCTTGAGTGTGAACTGCTTATCAATGCGACCGGGGCCTGGATCGATGAAGTGAATGCAAAGTATGGACTGGAATCATCTTACCGTATAGAGAAGTTGAGTGGTATCCATCTTGTCATTGATAGGGTCTTAGTCCCTGATCCGCTCATTTTGGAGACTTCTACAAACCGTATTATCTTTATTATCCCAGAAGCGGATACGACACTTATCGGTACGACAGAGCGGAGCGAAGAGGGAAGGACCGATGCCATTAAAGTGAACAATGATGACATCGAGTATCTTTTGCAAGAGAGCAACAGATATTTGAAAAAAGAGTTAAGACGAACGGATATCAAAGAGGTGTTTATTGGAACCCGTCCTATCATCAAAAGCAGTAAAGACCCGAGTCAGATGTCCAGAGAATATAGACTGGACCTGCATCAGACAGGCAAGAGTAGGGTCTTACATATTTACGGAGGAAAACTTACTACCTTTGTCTCTTTGGCGAAAAAGGTGGCAAGTTTGGTGGCAGGGTGATTATTTTAGATAGATACCGTTGTCTTTGACTTCGATCTTGTCGGCATCGACAAGTGCTGTAAGCGCACGTTTATAGGCTTTTTTACTCAATCCAAAGACATTTTTGATCTCTTCGGCGTCGCTTTTATAATTATATGGGAGTTTCCCCTTGTTCTCGTTTAGCATGTTCACTATCTTCTCTTGGCCACCATCGGAGTTCTTATCACCAATGCGCTGCAAGGAGAGATCAAGCTTGCCGTCGGGACGGGATACTTTTAGATAGGCTTTTTTTGTGTCACCGACTTTGACATCCTCAAATATCTCATTGTGAAAGATCATGCCCTCATAGGTGTTATTGACAATACATTTATATCCCATCGGTGTCTTTGCCATGACAAGAATAGAGACTTCTTGATTTGGTTTTAGGACTTTTTTATGAAATTTCAAATGTTGTGTCAGACGTTCTGAACCGATAAGT
>JBFEXN010000057.1:0-10202 GCA_041562655.1 Sulfurimonadaceae bacterium | reverse complement strand
GTACGTGTGTTGTTGTCTGTCAGACACTCAACGATAAACATCGAACCATGCGGTCCCTTACCTTCGAAGTTAACTTCGAGCATATCCTTTGCATCTTTACCCGTGGCACGCTTGATCGCCGATTCGATATTGTCTTTCGGCATGTTCTCCGCTTTGGCATTGAGGATTGCCGTACGGAGTTTCGGATTCATGTCAGGGTCGCCGCCACCTTCTTTAGCTGCTTTTTCAATTGCTTTTGCCAGTTTTGGAAATACACGAGACATATTTCCCCAGCGTTTCATCTTTGCTGCTTTGCGATATTCGAAGGCTCTACCCATAAAATCTATCCTTAGTTAAATTGGCCGTATTATAGCTTTTCTAAAATATTAGGAAAATAAATTTAACTAAGTTAGGGGCTATATTGGGTAAAATTCCATTATATTTTTAAATCTAGGTAAATAATGAAACTATCTTTTGATAAGACTTTATACGTTTTAGCCCCCTTGGCAGGATATACAGATCTGCCATTTCGTTCTGTTGTAAAAAAGTTTGGTGCAGATCTGACTGTATCCGAGATGGTAAGTTCCAATGCGTTGATACACGGCTCTGAAAAATCACAAAAAATGCTCGAAAAAAATGCGATCGAGGATCCATACTCAGTACAGATTGCCGGTGGCGATGTCGACGTCGTACGAGGTGCAGTCGAGTTTTTAAATACCCAAGATGGTATTGATATCATTGACTTTAACTGTGGCTGTCCCGTTCCTAAAGTCGTTGGCGGAGGCTCAGGTTCATCTTTGCTTCGTGACCTTGATCAGATGGGACGCCTCATTGAGACGATAAAGAAGACATCGAACAAACAATACACAAGTGTCAAGATCCGTCTTGGCTTTAGTGAAAACAATCATCTTGAGATTGCAAAAGTCGTTCAGGACGCTGGCGCTGATTTTATTGCTGTTCATGGACGTACACGTGCCGGACGTTTTAAATCGGAAGTGGACTATGATGCGATCGCAGAGGTCAAAGAAGCTCTGAATATTCCGGTGATAGCCAACGGAGATATCACCTCATACGAAAAAGCACAGTGGGTGCTGAAGCATACGAAGGCGGACGGCTTGATGATAGGCAGGGGTGCGATCGGTCAACCGTGGATCTTTCATCAGTTAAAGACGGGTGAAGAAGAGGTGAGTATCGAGCTAAAAAAAGAGATCGTATTAGAGCATTACGACAAGATGGTTGAGTTTTACGGGGGGCATGGTGTCCCAATGTTCAGGAAACACATCCATACATACTGTAAAGGTCTTAAGGGTGCTTCTTCACTGAGAAACCTGGTCAATACGATAAATGATATTGATGAGTTTAGAAAGGTTCTGGAAGACTTCTATAACACAACAGAGAAAGCTTAGTTCCCTGTTTTGGAAAGCACCTGTTTGAGTTTTAAAAAGGCATTGGTTGACTCTGTCTCATGCCACTCCTTTGCAGAGATGACGCCAGCTGCTTGAGAATGGTATAAAGAGGTTTCTCGCTGGCCTTCAAGTATCGCCTGAGTAATGGCAGTCACATTCTCTTTTCCTTCAATATTTCCCATGTGTGTCGTAAAGATACGGCGTTCTTCCATGTCACTGAAGTCCTCTAGTTTACAGAAATAATCGATCATACCGCCAATAAACATATAGTATTTTTGCATCTGTTTCTTATCGTTCTTATATTTGTCAATATTAAAGAACTTAAGCAGTTCATTGTGATACCTTGAGATACGCTCATGGGTGATATCATACATCTGCGCCTTGTATTTAAGACCACTTTGCGGGGAATCTGTTTTACTGGATTTGTGAGAATATCTGAGTATAATAACCCCTCCTAAAATAATAAGTATAGCTACAAAAGAGATGGCGATGTAAAATAGGGGAGTATTATCTTCATTCTTTTTATTCACAGGGGATTGGGATGTCTTTTTGACTGCGGGTTTTAAGACCTTTTCTAAGGCAAGGGCAGTAGTGTTTTTTTCTAGGCCTGTAGGCAGGTCATTACCTGAGGTTTTACCGAGAGACTCTTTCTCTTTTTGTGAACGTGTCTGCTGAAGTTTTGTGTCATATCGCTCATTCATCTCTTTAAAAAACAAGATGGCCTCTTTGTTCCCGTGTCTGGAAGCACGACGGAGCCATTTATAGGCGTCCATCTTGGCTTTTTTTATACCCACTACTCTCATGTACATCATACCGATATTGTATTCTGCTCGGTCATCACCCTTTTCTGCGATCTTTTTATAGATCCTAAATGTGTTTTCGTAGTCTCCCCGTGTTGCGGCTTCTATGGCTAGATTGTGAAATTCATAGTTCATAAAGGAGGTGGTCTCATCTGCTTTTAACAAAAAACCTGTCTTATTCTCGACTTTGGCACTGAGGTATTGTGTAGTAAAAAGTAAAAGAAGAGCGAGTACAACGGTCTTTAATTTCATATGACCTCTTTCTTATCGTTATATGTCATTTGGATGTGCTGTCAAAGATTTTACAAAAGAAATGTAAATGATTGACTAAGAGGCTATTTGGAATGAAGGAGACGTGAGCCTAGATAAGCTCGTGAATCTTCCCCGATGCTTTCTCTTTATAGGATTGCAGGGGCTCTACCTCATGTGAGTCGAGTTGAAGATAAGAGTCAAGCTCACTTCTGTTCTCATCCAGGACTCTGTCGAAGTCATTTTGGGTCGTTATAGGTTTGTTCCCACTGTATTTATCGTGTAATACATTTGAAGTTCCTATAACGACCAGATAGCTTTGACCTTCATACTCTAGCATGACGACACGATTCTTGGGGTCAAGCGGTTTTTGAAAGCGAACAGAGATACCCTCTTTTTTTACCCCGCCTTTAAACAGCCAGGGTTGTTTGCCTTTTGCCGTAGGAACGCCCATCTTCTTTTTGATCCATAGCATGATGACGATACCAAGGAGTAAGATAGCAATGACGATATAGTATGAACTATTTAGCTCGTTCGCTTTTTTTGTCGGTAAGGCGTTACTCACCGAGTTGAGTGTGTTTGAGACGATGGTGGTTTTCTTTGCAACAGCATCTTTAGTAAAGCGTAAGCGCAAGCCATAGGCATCACTTGTCTTTGAAGCATTCATGGTGACATCGGGAGCTGTTTGTAAAATGATCTCAGTATGAGAGTTGATCGGAGTGATCGTCATCTTGTGCAGGTATGATGTGTTGATGTTCTTGATCTTAGGTGCCTCAATAGAAGCCCCTTTAAGTCTTAACACGATGTTGTTGTTCTGTACGGTCTTTGAAAGTTTTCCTTCATAAGGCGTATCAAAGGTGATCATGATGTCTACGCGGCTTGAGCGTTCATAAACATTATACGAAAGTATCTTGGAGCCAAAAAGGAAAAGTGGCAGGAAAAGTAAAAAAATGATTCTCATAAGCGTTCTTTAGACAGATAATAGATGACGGAGGTGGAGTCAAGCACCTCATTGATACGTATCGCCAGGTTCTTCTCATAGACCATGACCTCTCCTTTACCGATAATACGGTTGTTGACATAGGCTTCTACACTCTCACCAGCGGGTTTGTTCAAGTCGATGACAGAACCTTTCTGTAAGGCCAGGATCTCTCGGATGCTCAATGATGTTTGACCAAGGTCAGCGATAAACTGGACCTCCATATCAAGAAGCCCGTCATAGTCCATCCATGCTAGCTCTTCAAGTTCTTCATCGTTTAGCTCAACGGTTTCAAGGTTGTTTTCGGCCATCTTCTCTTGAAGTGATCGTTCTTGTTCTTCTGGCATATGATTTTACCCTTTGATGCCGATAACTAAATCCTCTTTAGCAGTCTTCAAGACGGAGAACTCGCTACATTCACAGTTGCTGAACTCTTCGATTGCTTTAAACTTGGGCGTCGTTATCATAAAATGTTCTTTTTGAGCTTCTTCAGCCAGTACTTTGGCACTTCCTACGATCATGTTCGTAGATTCAAGTGCCATGTCTGTCATCGTCTGATCATCCGCATCATCTTCCATGAGATAGATCGATACGATCTCTTTGATCAGTGCTTCATTAAATCCAAGATAGACACTTTTGGTCTCTCCGTCGTCCATCTTTACGTCAATAGAAGCAATTACTGTTCTCACCTGTGATAGGGTATCACTCTTTTCGGTCTTCAGTTCGATTTGATTGTGTAGAAAATTTTCGGCAGCTTCAATGATAAGTGAGATCATACAGTGTGTCCTAATGATTATGTTACGTATAATAGGCTTATTATAGGAAAATCTAATTAACTTAAGTTTAATAGATAGGCACAGGGGCTTAATTTTGCATTTATAGCTTGCATTGTTTCTTTTGGTAGGAAAGGGGAAGGAAGTCTGTTGCTGTTTGAAAGGGAATGACTTTAAATCAGATGATGTAACTTCAATGTTTAATCCCCCTCTTTATGAAACTAGAGTACAATTTCAAAATCAATCGAAGGCAGCTTTTTAACTCAAGGCTGCTAAATAAAAATAAAGAGAATATTATAGACACATTAATAATTTTACAGATGATCGTTTTAGGAATCGGGGTAGGGGTGCTCTCGGGTTTTTTCGGTATTGGGGGAGGGACGATTCTTGTTCCGATTCTGTTGCTGATGGGATATGACATGAAAGTAGCCGTGGGTATTTCCGTAGTACAGATGGTCTTTAGCTCGGTATATGGTTCTTTCCTTAATTTTAAAAAAGGGACACTGCAACTTGACACACTTCTCTTGATCGGAGCAGGTGGCTTTGCAGGGGCACTCTTGAGCGGTTGGGTTGTCTCGACTCTGTCATCACAGACCCTTGAGTATATCTTCCTCTGTTTTATCATCATGGCATTGGCCCGTATGGCATATAAACCGCCTCATTACAAAGAAGAAGGCTCAGCTCACCCCTTTGTCTTGTTTTTAGTCGGTGTATTCATCGGTGTCTTTGCTATCTCTATTGGAGTAGGTGGTTCGATCTTATTGGTACCAGTCTTAGTCGGGTTCTTACATTTTGAGCTTAAAAAAGCGATTTCAGCCGGTCTGTTCTTCGTGGTCTTCTCCTCCATCTCTGGTCTTATCAGTCTTTCGGTTGCCGGCCAGATCGCCTATCTTGATGGAATGGTAATCGGTGCCGCATCCTTAATCGGTGTGTTTGCCGGAGTCCATCTGAACCATATGACACCAACATTGATGCAAAAACGTCTTCTACTTGCATTTTATATCTCGGTCTTAATCTATCTGTTAACAAGGACATTTGCATAATGATCAAAATCACTGGCGCACGCGAGAACAATCTTAAAAATGTCTCTTTGGAGATCCCAAAAAACAAACTTGTCGTCTGTACAGGCCTGAGCGGAAGTGGAAAATCCACCTTGGCTTTTGATACTTTATATGCAGAGGGTCAGAGACGTTATATCGAGTCTCTTTCCTCATATGCACGACAGTTTTTGGACAAGATAGGTAAGCCGGAGGTCGACAAGATCGAAGGGCTTACCCCAGCTATTGCCATTGATCAAAAGACAACTTCAAAAAACCCCCGCTCAACGGTCGGGACGATCACAGAGATCTATGACTATCTTCGTCTGTTGTATGCGCGTGTGGGTGAACAGCATTGTCATATCTGTTCCAAACCGATCTCTCAGATGAATGCTTCAGATATCATCGAACAGGTGGCTAAGCTTCCTATGGGCTCGAAGGTCATCATCCTTGCCCCGCTTATACGTGAGAAAAAAGGGACGTTTTCTGATCTGTTGGCGTCATTAAGTGCCAAAGGTTACGTCAGGGCGATGATAGACGGTGTCATGGTCCGTCTTGATGAAGAGATAGAACTTTCAAAGACCAAAAAACATACGATAAAGGTCGTGATCGACCGTATTGTCATCAAAGAGGACAATACCGAACGTATCGCGCAAGATGTCGAAAAAGCACTTAAAGAGTCTTACGGTGAACTTGAGGTTGAGATCTTGAATTATGAAGAGATGGGTCTTGATGAGAAGATTATCCATTATAGTGAGCATCTGGCCTGTCACGACTGTAAGGTGAGTTTTGAACCCTTAGAGCCTCTGTCTTTCTCGTTTAACTCACCAAAGGGGGCATGTAGCGAGTGTGATGGCCTGGGTATCCGCTATGCCCTGGATACGGATAAGATAATTGACCATGATTTGAGCATTGAGAAAGGCGCTGTAAAGATCGTCTACGGGTTTAACAAGGGATATTACTTTACCTTCTTAAAGGGTTTCTGTGCTCATGAGAAGATCTCTATTACCACGCCTTTTGCAGAACTTGAAGAGTATCAGAAAAAGGCTATCTTGCATGGTAGTATTGATGAGATTGAGTTTGAATGGAAAGGTCATCCTATCAAACGTGTTTGGCCGGGAATCACAAAAATAGCTTATGACATGTTCAAAGACGAAAAAGAACTGCAGGACTATATGAGTGAAAAGATCTGTTCCAAATGTGACGGAAATCGTCTCAGAAAAGAGAGTCTTGCGGTAGACGTGGCAGGACACAAGATCTTTGAGCTTATACGTATGCCGATAGAAAACACCTATGCTTTTTTTAATGACGAAAACAACTTTAGTCATTTTTCTGCGCAAATGCAGATGATCGGCGAACCGATCTTGAACGAGATAAAAGAGAGGCTTTTCTTCCTCTATGATGTTGGTCTTGGTTATCTCTCTCTTTCTCGTGATGCGAGGTCTATCAGTGGTGGAGAGGCTCAACGTATCCGTATCGCTTCACAAATCGGAAGCGGTCTGACCGGTGTGATGTATGTACTTGATGAACCAAGTATCGGTCTGCATGAAAGAGACACGCTTAAGCTGATACGCACACTCCGTTCTTTACAAGAAAAGGGTAATACTGTCATTGTCGTCGAGCATGATAAAGAGACGATCGAAAACGCCGACTATATCGTTGATATCGGACCAGGTGCTGGTAAATACGGAGGTGAAGTGGTCTTTGCAGGGACACGTAAGCAGATGAGCAAGGCGAAGACACTAACGGCGGATTACCTTTATGGTCGTAAACAGATAGAGTATTTTTATCGCCGTCCGCAAGAAGAGTGGATCGAGATAAAAAATGTCACCATCAACAATATAGAAGATGTCTCGGTGAAGATACCTCTACAGAACTTTGTCTGTGTGAGCGGGGTGAGTGGAAGTGGAAAGTCCTCTCTTATCCTTCAGACCCTTCTTCCTGTCGCACGAGAGCTCTTAAACCATGCACGCAAGGTCAAGAAGGTAAAGGGTGTTGAGATAGACGGGCTTGAGCAGTTGGATAAGGTGATCTTTTTGGATCAAAGCCCTATCGGAAGAACACCTCGTTCCAACCCTGCGACGTATACGGGAATGATGGATGAACTTCGTAATCTTTTTGCCAAGACAAAAGAGGCACAGATACGTGGATATACCGCCTCACGTTTTAGTTTTAACGTCAAAGGCGGACGCTGTGAAAAATGTCAGGGTGAGGGTGAGATCAAGATCGAGATGCACTTCTTACCGGATATCATGGTCAAATGTGATGCCTGTCTCGGTCAACGTTATAACCCGCAATCGTTGGAAATCCTGTATAAAGGGAAGTCGATCTCCGATGTCCTTGATATGAGCGTCACTGAAGCACTCGAGTTTTTCGCACCGATTCCAAAGATCAAGGCTAAACTTCAGACGCTACAGGATGTCGGTCTGGGGTATATTAATCTGGGACAAAATGCCGTCACACTTTCAGGTGGTGAGGCTCAGCGTATCAAACTCTCCAAAGAGCTCAGCCGCAGAGATACGGGCAACACCTTGTATATCTTGGATGAACCGACTACGGGATTGCATTTTGATGATGTTAACCGTTTAACGGGTGTACTGCATCATTTTGTAGAGTTGGGTAACTCCGTCCTGGTCATCGAGCATAATCTAGATATGATCAAAAATGCGGATTATGTCATCGATATGGGACCTGAAGGCGGTGCTAAAGGTGGACGTGTTGTTGGAATAGGTTCACCGGAAGAGCTGGCTGAAAATCATCAAGAAACGGGCTCATATACGGGTGAATTTTTGAAAAAAGAGCTTGCTTTGCATACTAATCAGTTAGATATAAAAAAGTAGTGGTACAATAAGAAAAAGAAAATTATCATATAGGTGCTAAATAGATGAAGACATCTCTAGTTGAAAGTATAAAGTCTCTTCCTGCCTTGCCGAAGACTATCGTAGAAATGCAGCAGGTTTGTGCTAACCCGGATGCAGGTATCAGTGATCTTGTAAACGTTGTAGATAAGGATCCTATGATCGTAGCCAATCTTTTGAAAGCGGCTAATTCTCCACTGTACTGTTTTGGTAAAGAGATAAAAAGTGTTGCTCAAGCGGTCTCTCTTTTTGGTATGAGTATGACACGTTCGATCGCTATCGGTAACTCGGTACGTAAACTTTTAAATGTTGATATGGAACCCTATGGGATCACTTCTGAAAAGTTTGCAGATATCTCAAACCAGCAGGCTGTCCTTATGCATAACTGGTATTCCAAAATAGACAGAAAGAAGATGGAAAACCTTTTCTTGGCGTCTTTTCTTCAAGAGACGGGTAAGATCATCATCGCATCGGATATCATCAAAGAGGACCTTCTTTATAACTTTAAGTCTGAGATCGAAACGACCAACAACATCCCTCAGGTCGAGTTCTCATATGTGGAAGAGACGACGGCAACGGTCACGGCTGCCATCTTTGAGCACTGGAAGTTTGATGAGACCTTTGTAGAGATGATCCGTTTTTCTGATACTTACCAAAAAGCACCAGAGGATATCAAAGAGTATTCGACTGCACTAAATATCGTAAAGACGATAGCACCGGTCAATGCGCCATTCTCTGAACAATCAATCACATTTGGTCTACGAAAGGCAGCAGATGCCGGTTATGACCATGAGATGTTAGAAGATGTCATCGATAAGGTGATGGACCAGTTAGGTCTGGTATCTGACTATTAAAAAGCATTTTGCTTTTTAAGAATATATATATTCGATCCCCGTTTTCTTACAATATGACGAGACCATAGCTCTTTCCAAGTCAGTGTTGGTGTTGTATTCATATCCAAAACATTTTTTCCATAAAGAGTGGTCCTCCATACAGAGGTAGAAAAAGACCTTCCCATGCCATGGCTTGAAACTTTCATAAGCATGTTTGAACATCTCTTCCTTGATATGCATAGGATAAGATGCTTTTCCCGCCGCATCATCAAAAGGCATCTGCAATATCTTTGACTTGAAGTTTCGTTGACGAAGCTTTTGGATAACAGGTTTGATAAATGTCAATGTACCCATAGATATCAAAGAGACTTCTTCGGGGCTAAAGCTACGTACCAATTCGTCATATACCTCTTTGTAATCGTGTAAGTAGTTCTCATACTCGACGATAGGATGAAAGTGAAAACCGACTATAACGCCTTTGTCAGCTAGAGCACGGGCTGAACGGATACGTTTATCCAGTGAGGCAGCAAGATGTTCTTCGTTTTCAATGATAACGGGGGTATTGAGCGACCATGTACAGATGATGTTCTTAGGTACATCGTTTTCCAAAAAATATTTGATGTTGTCTGATTTTGTTTTGAATTCCAGGATAACGTTTTTATTGCGGCGAGCAAAGTCAAAGAGGGCATCTAAGACACCCTCTTTGTTCCCCCACATCAAAGAGTCAGAAGATTGACCGGTACCGATATGATAAGTACGATCAGGGTCGAGCTGTAGGGATTTTAGTTTCTGTGAAAAGCCACTGTCAAAGGTGATCTTATCCTGCTTGTAAAAGGATTGAATAGTACAGTATGAACAGTCAAAACCGCAGCTCTCTACTGCATCAAGCGTCATAAGATTACAGCATCGTGTCTCTTCCGAGGCGACAGGACACATCCCCAGACCAAAGCCTTCTTTCTCTTTCGTGACAAATTTAAACTTCTGCTCTGAGCGCAAGACACTGGGGTCAAAGCCATCATAGGAATTTGGTCTGTTCTTGACCTCCTCATAGATCTTGGTGATACGTTGTAAGATCACCTTGGCGTGTATGTGATCAGGCCATATCTCGATGATGTTCTTTTCTCCCCACATCTCGAAGTCATTGGACATTTCGATGATGAGACGGAGTTGCTGGTAAGAGAACTTATGCTCGTACGCTTTAGTTTTGATAAAGGATTGTTGTTCAGGTGCAAGTTTATGAAAATAGGTTGATTTTATTGAGGTCTCAAATTTGTCAGCATAGTTGTTC
>JBFEXN010000056.1:0-10287 GCA_041562655.1 Sulfurimonadaceae bacterium | reverse complement strand
ATCAAATCGTATAGCTGAAGGCGTAATCGTAGAGATCCAAGAAGATAAAGCACTCGTAGATGTGGGTGAAAAACTAGAGGGTATTTTATACCTAAATGAGATTCAAGATGAATCAGGTGAATTAAAATACAAAGTTAATGATACTATACAAGTGATGGTAATGGGATATCGCAATGAGCGTCCTAAGATCTCTCACAAGAAAGTTATGGAACAACTTAAGACTTTAGAATTTATCAAAGCTCATAAAGACAACTATGAAGACCTTATGATTGAAGGTACGATCACTAAGAAAAATCGTGGTGGATATATCGTTGAAGCAGATGAAGTAAACTTCTTTATGCCACGTTCACTTGCGGCACTAAAAGATGATGACGATAGCGTCATCGGTCGTAAGATCAAGGCAGCAGTTGTCAAGATCGACGAAGACGAAAGTTCGATTGTTGTTTCTCGCCGTAAACTTCTTAACGAAGATCGCAAGAAACGCAAACAAATCATCGATGCACTTCTAGAGGCAGACACTGTTGTTGAAGGTACGATTAAAAAGATCACTTCATATGGTATGTTCGTAGATGTCGGTGGTGTTGATGGTCTTGTCCACTATAACGAGATCTCATACAAAGGGCCTGTTAACCCATCTAAATATTATAAAGAAGGTGACGTTGTTCAATGTAAAGCGATTGCTTATGATAAAGACAAGCGCCATCTTTCACTTTCGATCAAAGCAGTTATGTCTGACCCATGGGAAGAAGTTGAATCAGAACTTGATGAAGGCGATACTATCACTGTTACGGTTTCTAACGTTGAGCCATATGGTGTATTCGTTGACCTTGGTAATGACATTGAAGGTTTCCTTCATGTTTCTGAGATTACTTGGGATAAGAACATTAAATCACCAAAAGACTATCTTGAGGTAGGACAAGAGATCGATGTTGAAGTAATCGAGATCGATTCTAAGAAGCATAAACTACGTGTTTCATTGAAATCATTGTTACCTAAACCTTTTGATGAGTTTGTTAAGACTTCACGTGAGGGTGATATCGTTACAGGTACAGTAACGACACTGACTGATTTCGGTGCATTTGTTCGCATAGGTTCAGTTGAAGGTCTATTACATAATCAAGACTGTTCATGGGACAAAAACACTAAAGCTAAAGACCTTTTCAAAGTTGGTGACGAGGTTGAAGTGAAGATCGTTAAGATCAACACGGATGAGGAGAAGATCTCTCTTAATCGCAAGGCACTTCTTGAAAGCCCAGTTGACAAGTTTGCTAAAGAACACAAGATCAATGAGATCGTAAAAGGTAAAGTCCGTGATGTTAAAGACTTCGGTGTATTTGTTTCACTTGAAGGCGATATGGATGCACTTATCCGTAACGAAGACCTTGATCCATTAGTTCCTGAAGAACTTAATGCTGGTGACGAGATCGAAGCAGCAATCGCTGTTATCGACGTTAAACGTGACCGTATTCGTCTCTCTGTGAAAAAACTTCAACGTCTTAAAGATCAAGACGCTTTGGCTGAAGTAAACGCACAAAATGACGAGTCTAACTCTTTAGGTGATCTTATCAAAGACCAACTGAAGTAAACTAAATGCACACGATGCTTGCAAAATGGCTTTTCCCGGCAATCTTTGTCGGAGTCGTTGTCTTTTTGATTTCCTTTTTGGTTCAAGTAAATCAAACCGATGCAGGTATCTATGATGAAAAAGCAGATATCCCTCAAGCTCAACCATTGCCGAGTCTTCCAAGTAGAGAAAAATGGATTGAACGTTTTTCAGAACATGAGAACCAAGGCTATTTTTATCCTGTAACTGAAATTTTTGTTGAAGTCGACTTGAAAGATCCACAAAAAAAGACGACATCGTATCAACTTAAAGCGGGGGACTTGGACCCTTATCAGATATTCTGTCTTAAAGAAGTGTTGCAACACTATCAGTTGAAATACATGTTTGAGCAGAATAGGGATGATGTTAAACTTGTCATTTATTCAAAAGATTTATCTCAGCTAAAATCTATAGTGAAATTATTAAAAGATTATGCTATAAATGCAAGCATAGTTAAGATTGTCAGATAAAGAGTATTTAAAGTACTAGATCTAGTATTTTAAATACCATTTATATAATACGTAGAAGGAATTTTTTTATGCCAAAGCCAAAAGTAGTAGTTTGTGACCATATTCATGAAGCCGGTCTTGAAATGCTTAAAAATGACGACCAGATCGAATATGTGTTTGCAGCAGACATCGACAAAACAGCTCTCTTAGACGTAATCGCAACGGCAGATATCGCTATTACTCGTAGTTCAACAGATGTTGACGATAAGTTCATCAATGCAGCGAAGAAGCTAAAAGCTGTTATTCGTGCCGGTGTTGGTGTAGATAATGTTGATATTGACGGTTGTTCCAAAGAGGGTATTATCGTTATGAACGTTCCAACTGCAAACACCATCGCTGCAGTCGAACTGACAATGACGCACATGCTTTCTTGTATGCGTATGTTCCCATATTCACATGATCACCTTAAGAACCAGCGTATTTGGAAGCGTGAGAAATGGTATGGATATGAGATGAAAGGCAAGCGTCTTGGTGTTATCGGTTTTGGTAATATTGGAAGCCGCGTTGCGACAAGAGCGAAATCTTTTGAGATGGATGTTGTGGCTTATGACCCATATATATCTTCATCTAAAGCAACGGACCTTGGTATAGAATATACAAGTAATTTTGATGATATCTTGGCCTGTGACATCATTACAATCCATACACCGAAAAACAAAGAGACTCTCAACATGATCGATGAAGCAGAGATCGCGAAGATGAAAGACGGTGTTGTTCTGATCAACTGTGCCCGTGGTGGTCTGTATAATGAAGAAGCATTGTACAACAACCTTAAATCCGGAAAGATCCGTTTTGCGGGTATTGATGTTTTCAATAAAGAACCTGCGACTGACCATCCTCTGTTGGATCTTGATAATATCGTTGTATCACCGCACCTGGGGGCTAATACATTTGAGTCTCAGTATAACATCGGTACTCAAGCTGCATCTCAAGCACTAAACGCAGCGAAGGGGATCGAGTTCAAGAATGCATTTAACCTTCCAATCGATGAGAACAAGATTCCAGCTTTTGTTAAACCGTTCTTAGAGCTTGCTCAAAAGACGGCTTTCTTGGCTGCACAGACAAACAAGGCACCGATCAAGTCTATCAAAGTGTTGGCGCAAGGGGATATCGCTGCATATCTGAAGTCATTGATGACATTTGTTACAGTCGGAGCTTTGACGGAATCACTTGGTGAGAAGATTAACTATGTCAATGCCGAGTTTGTTGCGAAGGACCGTGGCATCTTATTGGACTTCGAAGAAGAAGCAAATACCAGCATCTACAAGAACAAGATCACAATCAAAGTGACTACTGAGAAGGATGTGATAGCGATCTCTTCGACAATCTTTGATGAAGATGTCCAGCGTATTGTCGATATCAATGGGTTTGATCTGGACATTGAGCCAAAAGGTGATCTGATTCTTTTCAAAAATACGGATGTTCCTGGTGTCATTGGTCACATTGGGACAACATTGGCAAAACATGATGTTAATATCGCCGATTTCCGTCTTGGACGTAATAATGACCAGGCTTTAGCTGTTATTATCGTTGATTCTAAAGTATCTAAAGAGACTCTTCAAGAGCTTTCTGAACTAGAAGCATGTATCAGCGTAGAGTACGCACGTTTATAAACAATCCTCATTGCTGCCTTTAAGGCAGTGATCCACCTTCTATTTTAGGCTTTTGTAAAAAGAGCTTGTTTACTTTTTAGCTTATAACTGTTTTTTGCCATTGATTGATTTCTCATCTGTGCTCGCCCTCTAAGAAACTTTTTGTTGGCCCAAGTAAAACATTCTTAGACGAGCTTCGGATCAGATAAGAGGCTGCCTTGGAAATATTTTATCCCCATCTGTGCTAAAGTGGTTTGTGTCTTTTTATCTTCCACGTTGCTTGCAATGATTTTGATATCCAGACTCTCTATTAAGTTTTGCAGGGCAGGATTGCTCTTTCCCTCTTTGTCTTGTAGCATATCATACAGATATTTACTGTCTATTTTAATGTATGCAGGCTTGATCATTTGCAGGTAGTTCAGGTTACTTCCTTCCTCTATTGTAAAACGGTCTATTCCAAAGTGGTGACCTGCTGCTTTAACAAGATTAGAGAAGACAAGGACTTCGTTGACAGCGTTCAAAAGGTTATGGTTGGAGATCTCAAAGTTAAATGTCCTTGCTTTACTTAGAGCAGCCAAACGGCCCTTTAACCACTGAAGTGCGTCTTTGTCTTGTACAAAACGTAAAGAGATGTTAATAGCAACCGTCTTCTCCTGCATAAGAGGCTCTTTGATCGCATAATTGATCACACTTTTGTCGAGGTTGGTGTCGAGATTCATCTTATGCACGAGTGGGATGAAGTCACTGGCCTCGTGAACATTTCTGTTCTCATCAAATAGACGTACGTAGGCTTCCGCATGTAAAATATTATGGTCTTGGTCATATACATCTTGCAGGGCAAGGGCGATCGAGTGCTCTTTTATCCTACGCTCGATAACCTCTTTTTGAAGGGTACTTTGATCACTCTCTTGTTGAACAGCGTAGTTTACGGTATTCTTTTGTGCGTCCTGCAGGGAACTCTCTATTCTATCAAAAAGAGAAGCCGTCGTGTCTTGGGACGTATAGTTCATCTGCACTAACTTGATGGCGCAGTCGCATCCCGTTATAGATGCATTCTCCAAATTGACGATCGACTGTGTAAGAAGATCGTCCGCGCAACTTTCAATATCTTCCCTGTGTAAGCCTGGAAAAATCATTGAGAATTTCGTTCCGTCAATGCGTGCTATAAGTGCACCATTTTCATTCTCAACCCTTTTTTTGATGATTTGTGCGAGATCTTGAATAAATTGATTGACCTTTTCGTGACCAACAGACTTATTGGCATCACTGACACCGTCAAAATATAGCGTGAGCATCACACCACTTGCATCAGCACCCTGAGAAGAGAGAAAATCACTCATCTTAAGCTCAAAAAAGTTGCGATTTCCCAAAGAGGTCAGCGCGTCAGTGTACAAGACTCTATGATAGTTTTGAACAGAAGCGGCCTCTTTCTCAAAAATATCCTTTACCTTCGCGACCATCTTGTTCATCGCCAATGTAACCTCTTTGAATTCTGAAGTCGTTGGGATGTCCTCAGTGATAATGAAATTATTATCACTTACGGCTTCAGCTTGCTCTACAAGCCTTTTCAAGGAAGACAGGATAAGCTTCAGAAGAAAGAACAAAAGGGTAAAAGTAATGAGAGCTATGAAGACAAAGGTCTGTAAAAGCTCAAGAAAGTTTTCATACAGTTTGATATGGGCATTGTCTTCTAAAGAGACGACTTGAAGTTGACCAATTGGATTCCATCCGGTGGAGACATTAGCAGACGCAATAGGATTTTTAAAATCATATAGACCTTTGAACCACCCTGGTATATCGAGACTGGACTCCTCTTTTGTGCGTTGAAAGAGCATCTCGTTATTGTTGTCAAGCAAACGTATCTCTTTATAGTAGCCACTGTCAAATACAGCATTGATCATAGTGGACATGGTACTGATATCACCTTGTGCGTTTGAGAGTGACAGGCTGAGTGAAGCTGCACTGTTTTGTGCATTGGCATAAAGTTCCTGTTGTGCGTACTTTTGCGCTGATTGCAAGTTCAGTGTCATTACAGAAAGTATGACGACCAATAGAAATAGGGACATGATAATAGTGATTTGTTTGAAGAGACTCATAATTTATTCCTTTGTACGCGTTTGATTAGTTTTTCCCATTTTTTGTGGGTGTTTTGATCTGAGTTACTCGGGTTTTTAAGGGTATTGGCATTGAAATTGTATACCGGGGTCAGATCATCCCGTTGAGAGGCGCTTAATATTTTTGAATTGATATTATCCAAGATAATTGGATCTGATGTCGGAGTCTCAAAGTAACTCAGTACCATATGTGGTCGTTTAAACTCTTTAGAATTTACATAGGTAAGATAGAGCTTTTTTGGATCGATATCAAGTGTCTTTAGTGCAAAATACTTTGCGATGACATAATCTTCACTGTCCCCTTTGTTTCTTGCCAATAATTCGAGAGGTGTGGCCCAATAGTCATCTTGCTTCCAGTTTTTGCTATCGCTTTGGTAAGGGATCTTGTTAAAAAAATCATTGACTAGAGCAAGTTTATTTGGCAAGTTGAGGTGCTCCGCCTGTTTTAACATCTCGTTATACGCAAGATATCGGCTCACAACCAAGCCACTGTACTTTCGCTGAGCTTTTTTCATCACTTTTTGTGAGATAGGCCCATCATTAAACGCAAAAAGTACGGGTAGAAAAAGTAATATTAGTAAACTTAATATTTTCATGATTTATTCTAGCATTATTTTTGGATATACAATGTATTTTTCACTTTTTTAAGAGAAAAAAGTCGTGATGTGTTGTTTGGTGTAGATGTATTGTTTGTCGTAAAGCTTTGTGATTCAGTACAATTAGGATAAAATTCCAAAAACAATATTTAATGTAGCGAGGATAGTAAATGGCAACTATTGGCATGGGTGATATAAAAAAAGGCGCACGTTTAGAGATTACAGGTGTTCCGTATAAGGTCGTAGAGTTTCAACACGTAAAGCCGGGAAAAGGTGCGGCCTTTGTTCGTTGTAAAGTAAAAAGCTATTTAAATGGTAAAGTTGTCGAAAAGACAATCCATGCGGGAGATAAGTTTGAGGTTCCTAACATGGAGCAAAAGACAATGCAATATCTATATGACGATGGTGAGATGTATCAGTTTATGGATAATGATACTTATGACCAATTGGGCCTTTCATATGAGCAATGTGACGACGCAAGCAAATGGTTTAAAGACGGTATCAATGTAGAGATCAGTTTTCATAATGGCAAAGCAATCGGTGTTGAAGCTCCTGCAACAATGGAGTTGGAGATAACTGAGACAGGTCCAAAAGACAAGGGTGATACGACAAGTGGTTCTAAAAAACCAGCGACACTAGAAACGGGTGCGGTGATTCAAGTACCTTATCACATTTTGACAGGGGACATGGTCAAAGTCAACACAGTTGACGGCGAGTACCTCGAAAAAGTAAAATAATCATACAAATAAAGAAAGCATGAAAATCTTAGGGGTTTTCTGTTTTCATCGATATCTTTTTCCCCATCCTCCTAGAATTCATCAAGAAAACTCCATATAAAACTTTTCATGTTTTAAGATATAATTAATTGAAAGAACCCGTTTAAATTTCGTATTATAAAAGGAAGAATGATGCCAAAAGTTTTGATCCCCCTTGCTGAAGGTTTTGAGGAACTAGAAGCTATTAGTCTGATTGATGTACTGCGTCGAGCCAAGATAAAGGTGATACTGGCCGGTGTTGACAGTAAACAAGTGCTTGGAGCACACCAAGTCCAGATAGAAGCGGAGTGTCTAGTCTCTGATGTTAGCAGCGATGAACTGGATATGATCGTTCTACCTGGCGGGTGGGGTGGTACACATATGTTGGCCGAGGATGCTGATGTACAATCCCTTTTGAAAGAGATGGATGCAAAGAATAAGATGATTGCAGCTATATGTGCTGCACCCTTTGCACTGGAACAAGCAGGTGTATTAAAGCAAAACTTTACCTGTTATCCCTCTGTTGAGGAGAAGATTCGACTTGATGGTTATGTGCATGACAGGGATGTTGTTGTTGATGGCAATGTGATGACATCAAGAGGGCCAGGAACAGCACTCTGCTTCGCGCTTGCTATTGTTGAAAGACTTGTTGATAAAGAGACAGCTGCAGGCATCAAGGCAAATATGTTGGCAGATCACTGCTAGCTCGAATAAGACTTCTTGAAAAGATGGAAAAATTTTCTGTTTTTTTATCTTTTCCTCATCCTACTTGACTATAATAAAGAAAAATATTATCGGAAAACTTTATGTCTGTACAGCAGTTCACCCACCTTCACTTACACACAGAATACTCCTTGCTTGACGGCGCTAATAAGATCTCAAATCTCGTTGAAGAGGTTAAAAAACTTGGTATGACATCAGTGGCGATGACAGACCATGGAAATATGTTTGGAGCCATTGACTTTTACAAACAGATGACAGAAGCCGGAATCAAACCTATTATCGGGATGGAGGGATATATCCATAATGGTGAAAGTCTGGATGATAAAAGTACAAAGCAACGTTTTCATGTCTGTCTTTTCGCTAAAAACCAGATTGGTTACGAAAACCTGATGTACCTCTCTTCCAAGGCGTATATCGATGGCTTTTACTATTTTCCGCGTATCAACAAAAAAGAGCTCCGTGAACACTCTGAGGGAATCATCTGTACGTCAGCCTGTCTACAGGGTGAGGTGAACTGGCATCTTAACCTTGCCAATGAGAGAAATGTAAAGAATGGTGCCGGTGGATATGAAGGGGCAAAAGCAGTTGCTTTGGAGTATAAAGAGATCTTTGGAGATGATTTTTATCTTGAGATCATGCGTCACGGTATTGGCGATCAGCTCTATATAGATGAGCAGATCTTACAGTTAAGTCAAGAGACGGGGATTAAGATAGTCGCCACCAATGACACACACTATACTTACCCGGATGACGCTCAATATCATGAAGCATTCATGTGTATAGGGATGAATAAACTTTACGATGACCCTAACCGTATGCGTCACTCGGTGCATGAGTTTTATCTTAAGTCTCCGGAGCAGATGGCTAGGCTTTTTGCGGATATCCCTGAAGCGATCACGCATACACAAGAGATCGTCAACAAGTGCCAGTTAGAACTCCAATTGGGAGACCCTATCCCACCCAACTTTAAGTTTACACAAGAGTATGCTGCCGAAGAGGGACTAAAAATTGACCACAGTGACGATGCCCCTTTGCCAGAGAATGCAAGTTCTGAGGAAAAGAAAAAGTGGATGGGCGCTGCCGATAAGAATGATGCGGAGTATTTTATACATCGATGTGAGGTCGGTCTGAAGAACCGCCTGATCCATGTGCCTGAAGAGCGTCATGAAGAGTACCGGGAACGGTTGGTCTTTGAGATGGACGTCATTAACTCGATGAAGTTCCCGGGCTACATGTTGATCGTCTGGGACTTTGTCAAGGTTGCTAAAGAGATGGGTGTTGCTGTCGGACCTGGTCGTGGTTCCGCTGCGGGTTCTCTTGTTGCTTATGCTTTGGATATCACCGATATCGACCCGATGAAATATGACCTTCTTTTTGAGCGTTTTTTGAACCCGGAACGTGTATCGATGCCCGATATCGATATGGACTTCATGCAGGCACGTCGTGGAGAGGTGATTGATTATGTTGTTGAGAAGTATGGACGAAATCAGGTCGCTCAGATCATTACCTTCGGTTCATTGCTGGCAAAAGGGGTAATACGTGATGTCTCGCGTGTTTTGGATGTTCCTCTTTCTCAGGCTGACAAGATGGCAAAACTTATTCCTGATGAACTTGGGATCACGCTTAATGGTAAGATGAAAAATGGAGAACTTAAGCCTGGTGCGTATCAGAAAGAACCGAAACTGGTTGAACTCGTTGAAACAGACCCGGTGGCTGCGAGAGTATGGGAGTTTTCAAAACGCCTTGAAGGTCTAAAGCGAAATGCGGGGATGCACGCTGCCGGTGTTGTTATCTCAAACCGCGAGTTATGGTATAAAACCCCGATATACAAACCATCTGGTGAGAACACGTTTGTCACGCAGTACTCACTAAACTACCTCGAGGACGTCGATCTGATCAAGTTTGACTTTCTTGGTCTTAAAACACTCGATGTTATTGATGCAGCGATAAAGCTTGTCAAACGCCGATATGACGTGGATGTCGATTGGCATTCTATTGATGAAAACGATTCACGGGTATACGAGGTTATCCAAACGGGTGAGACGGTGGGTATGTTCCAGATAGAGAGTTCTGGTATGCAGGATCTGAACAAACGTCTTAAGCCTTCAAACTTCGAAGATCTGATCGCGGTCCTGGCACTGTATCGTCCGGGTCCGATGGAGTCGGGGATGCTTGATGACTTTATCGAGCGTAAACACGGACGCCAAGAGATCGTCTATGTCTTTGAAGCCCTTGAAGAGATACTCAAACCGACTTACGGTGTCATTGTTTACCAAGAACAGGTCATGCAGATCGTACAGACCATCGGTGGTATGAGTCTAGGTGGAGCGGATATCGTCCGTCGTGCTATGGGTAAGAAGAAAGTCGACGAGATGATCAAGTACAACAAGTTATT
>JBFEXN010000055.1:0-10411 GCA_041562655.1 Sulfurimonadaceae bacterium | reverse complement strand
AGAGACAATCGTCGTATATGCACCGATCGCTCATCGACTTGGCATCTCTACTTTAAAAAATTTATTAGAAGACCTTAGTTTTAAATATATCTTCCCAGATGACTATAGGCGTATCACGGATTATCTTCAGGAGAATTATCATCAGATACAAGTGGGTATCAATGAGTTTACTGAAAAAGTCA
Organism: Sulfurimonadaceae bacterium; assembly: GCA_041562655.1. Taxonomy (GTDB): domain Bacteria; phylum Campylobacterota; class Campylobacteria; order Campylobacterales; family Sulfurimonadaceae. Next base: position 10,229 of record JBFEXN010000055.1, on the reverse strand, counting down.
GAAAAAAGATGATACAAAATGGCTTTTTAGAAGATGAATTTGAGATCAAAAGCCGTATCAAGCATCCCTATTCGATTTACCTGAAGATGCAACGCAAGGGTATCTCCATTGATGAAGTACTTGATCTTTTGGCGATTCGTATTTTGGTAAAGGACCCCCTGTCGTGTTACAAAGTACTGGGGTTGATGCATCTTGACTTTAAACCTCTGTCGTCGCGTTTCAAAGATTACCTCGCTAATGCCAAGGACAATGGTTATCAGACACTTCATACGACTGTATTTGACAATACGTCCATCTTTGAAGTGCAGATACGTACCTTTGAGATGCATCAAACGGCGGAACTTGGTATCGCAGCGCACTGGAAGTATAAAGGTGGCGATCATAACGTCAACCTTGAGTGGATGAAAAATCTTCAGTTTCAGGGTGATTCGGTCGAAGAGTTTTACGAACTGATCAAAAATGACCTTTACAGTGAGGATATCTTGGTGTTCTCACCCAATGGTGATCCCTTTACGCTTCCCCGCGGGGCGGTTGCTTTAGATTTTGCCTACGGTGTCCATACTGAGGTCGGAGACAGAGCAATCGGTTGTCTTGTGAACAAGACAAAGGCGACGCTTCTGACCGAGTTGAAAAACGGCGATCTTGTTCGCATCGATACGGCAGACGAACCGATCACACGCTGTTCATGGATAGACTCAGTAAAGACTTCTCGTGCGAAAAGCAATATGCGCCTGATCTGTAATCAGCGTTTACGTGAGATAAACACACTGAGCGGGATCAATATCTTATCATCCATCTTGCAGTTAAACCAACCGCGTATCATAGAGTGGCTGGAAGAGAATGCTCTTTTGGACTCAGTCTGCAAGGTTGCCAATGATCCGAAGTACCTGAAGGTACTGTTACGTTCATATCTGGAAGAGATCGAACAAAACAGTCGTTTCCAGGGGTTTTTAAAACGCAATAAGTTTAAACTCAAAGAGTATAACTTTGGTGCCCTGCAGATATTCTCAAACACGTCTGTCAGTGATATGGTCTATGATTATTGCTGTCATCCAAAAGTCGGTGATGAGATCATTGCATTTAAGATCGGTACGAAGGCTCATCTGCATCATAAGCTGTGTCATCACGCTTATGATCTGATCGAAGAAGATACGCCGATGTTGAGTGTGCGCTGGAGCTCAGAAAAGATCTTTCATTATCATCTGATAGTCAGCCTACAAAATGCCAAGGGTGCCTTAGCTCAATTCTTACAGTTTCTTGCCAAGATCGATATCGATCTTATCAGTATAGAACTGGGGAAAGAAAAAAAAGAGCATATCCACTATTGTGAGATAGAGATGCAGTCTATTGAAGGTGATCTGCATCAATTACGTAAAAAAATAGATAATAAATATAAAATAATACAATTCATTCGAACAGATGACGCGTATAGAAACTAAACAGGGAGTTTGATAGATGGTCGAAACAGCACTAAAAGAGATCGCCAGAGGAACGGCGGAGATTATTGACTTGGAAAGTATAGAGAAAAAAGTCAAGAAGTTTTATGAAGACGGTACGCGATATACGGTAAAAGCAGGTTTTGACCCGACCGCTCCAGATCTTCACCTTGGGCATACTGTTCTTTTGCAAAAACTGGCGGTCTTTCAAAAATACGGAGCAGACGTACAGTTTCTGATCGGAGACTTCACGGCAAAGATCGGTGATCCTACGGGTAAGAGTGTGACACGTAAACAACTGTCGGATGAACAGATCAAAGAGAATGCTGCTTCATATCATGAACAGGTCTTTAAGATCCTGGCGCATGAACATACGCATACGGTGTTTAATTCTGAGTGGATTGAACCTCTTGGCGCAGCGGGTATGTTGGCTTTGACAACACAATATAACGTAGCGCGTATGCTTGAGCGTGATGACTTTGACAAACGATACAAAAGCGGAACGTCGATCTCTATCTCTGAGTTTTTATATCCCCTTCTTCAAGGGTATGATTCGGTACATCTTAAGAGTGATGTCGAGATAGGTGGGACAGATCAGAAGTTCAATCTATTGATGGGACGTCATCTTCAGCGTTCGTATGAGACCGGAAAAGAACAGGCTGTATTGATGATGCCTATTTTAGAAGGGCTAGACGGCGTTCAAAAGATGAGTAAATCCTTGAACAACTACATCGGTGTGACGGATGAGCCAAATGATATGTTTGGTAAAGTGCTTTCGATCAGTGATGAGCTCATGTGGCGTTATTATGAGCTCTTAAGCGATAAAACTTTAGAAGAGATAGCAGCACTTAAAGCCGGTGTCGACTCAGGTGTCATGCATCCAAAACATGCTAAAGAAGCCCTTTCTCTTGAGATTACGGCACGTTTTCATGGACAAGAGTCTGCAGATGCTGCGAAGGCAGAGTTTGATAGAGTCCACTCTAAGAACGCGCTTCCTACGGATATGCCGTCATTTGAACTTGAGGGACCGGTTTGGGTTGCAAAAGCGTTACAAGATTGTAATTTAGAACCATCAACTTCCCAAGCAAGAAGAGATATTAAGCAAGGGGCTGTTAAAATAGATCAAATTAAAGTCGAAGACGAACAATTGCAGTTAGAGGCAGGGGACTATGTCTTGCAGGTCGGAAAACGTAAGTTCGCTGCAGTAAAGGTAAAGTAAATGGCATTCAAGTCGGTTAAAATTGGAAAACATACTATTGATATCCCAATCATTCAAGGTGGGATGGGTGTTGGTATTTCTTGGTCTCAGCTTGCAGGAAATGTGAGTAAAGAGGGCGGACTGGGTGTAATCTCTTCTGTTGGAACAGGATACTATGACAAGAAAGAGCATGTAAAACGTCTGGTGGCAGAAAGACCGCTTGAGGTAGAAAACTTCTATTGTAAAGATGCTTTGATTAAGATCTTTGACGATGCCAGAAAGATCTGTGGGGATAAACCACTTGCAGCAAACGTCTTGTATGCGATCAATGATTATGGTCGCGTTGTCACAGACTCTTGCGAAGCAGGCGCCAATATCATCATCACGGGAGCAGGACTTCCGACAAACATGCCGGAGTTTACGGCAGATTATCCGGATGTGGCACTTGTGCCTATCGTATCTTCTCCAAAAGCTTTGAAGATCATCTGTAAACGTTGGCAAAAACGTTATGACCGTCTGCCTGATGCGGTTATCCTTGAAGGTCCAAAAAGTGGTGGCCATCAGGGCTTTACCTATGATCAATGTGCCTTAGAAGAGAATCAGCTTGAGAATCTTGTGAAACCTGTTGTCGAAGAAGCTGCGTTATGGGGAGATATCCCCGTGTTTGCAGCCGGCGGTGTCTGGGATAAGAATGATATCGATGAGATGATGGCGCTTGGTGCAGCCGGTGTTCAAATGGGAACACGTTTTATCGGTACCCATGAATGTGATGCTCATGATAACTTCAAAGAAGTCCTTATTAATGCTAAAGAAGAAGACATCCAGCTTATGGGTTCTCCTGTTGGATATCCGGCTCGTGGCGTACGCACCAATCTTACGGGGCTTGTTGAAAGACGTGAGGGACCGGCGATTAAATGTATCTCAAACTGTGTGGCACCATGTAATCGTGGTGAGGAAGCTAAAGAAGTCGGCTTCTGTATCGCTGATAGACTTTCTGATGCCTATGAGGGTAATCTGGAGCTAGGTCTTTTCTTCTCCGGTACAAATGGATATCGTATTAATGAACTGATATCAGTGAAAGAATTGATGAAAAAGCTGACAGAAGGGGAATAGTCTGCGTTTTTTCTTAGCGATCCTTCTTTTTAACCTTGTTCTTTTCGCCAACAATGGTGAAATATTACAGCGTGCACAACTTAACGCTGTGAGCACGGACAAATCTCAGATATATCGTGCCTACAACGACTATAAAAACCTCTATGTGCGTTCTCTTATGAGTGGGGATGAGAAACTCTGTGTGACCTGTCTTACGGGTTTGATCAAAACGGGCAAAAAACTTCATATTGATGTGATCAACTATGAGAAAGAACTAAAAAATCGCAAAGCAAAAAAGACACCAAGAAAAGTAATCCCTCCCAAAAGCATCTCTCAAAAACAAGCTGTATCAAAGGATGTACAACCCTCTATCGCTTCTCAAAACAGACTCAAGTCAGTCCATTGGAAAGATAAACAACGTCTGGTATTGAAGTTCTCACGTCCTATCCGCAAAGACGAGTTAAACAGCTTTGCCCTTAATTATCCTAAGGAGAAGAAGTTCAAAAAGATCTATGACATATATGCGGTGCTCTCCGTCAAGACGATGGATCTGAAGCATACCTCTGTGAAAAAGATCCGTCTGGCTCAGTTTGATCAGAAAACGCTTCGTCTGGTCTTTGAAAATGATGCTCTTATCAAGCATGAGTATAAGATAGACGGGGATGAACTGACTATCAAGATGCCTTCTCTGAACCGGGAACTGACGTATATCCCGGTAGCAGCAAAGAAACATAGAAAGACGATCGTCATCGACCCTGGTCATGGGGGAAAAGATGCCGGCGCAGTGGGACATAAGAGATATCGGGAAAAAGTTGTCGTCCTTCAAGTCTCTAAAAAACTACGGGATATCCTGGTCAAGCGAGGCTATACCGTCTACATGACCCGTAACGGCGACCAATTTGTCAAGTTACGGGATTGCACGCATTTTGCTAACAGGAAAAAAGCAGATCTTTTTCTCTCTATTCACGCCAACTCTGTCCCTAAGAAAAATCAGAAGAAGGCACACGGCATAGAGACCTATTTTCTTTCGACCAACAGAAGTGAACGTTCAAAACGTGTTGCGGCTATTGAAAACGTAGATATCGGTAGAATGGAAAAAGGCGGTATGCAAGACGCTCTTCATCTGATGAACAGAGAGAAAATCCTGGCTTCAAACAAACTGGCAATCGATATGCAGCAAAACATGCTGGCTTCGTTGAGGACGAAATATAACTTTGTTGTAGATAATGGGGTGCGTTCGGGTCCATTCTGGGTACTTGTAGGTGCACAGATGCCCGCGGTCTTAATAGAACTTGGGTTTATCTCACATCCGATTGAAGCAACGAATATGGTCGATCATCGTTATCAGCAAAAACAAGCCATTGGTATTGCAAACGGTGTAGACAGGTACTTTGCAAAAAACCCTTGATCTCAGAGCTCTTAAAACAGTCGCTTTAAAAACCTGTTGATCTCTTTTCCTACCTTTTCTTCTATTTCCGGTGTTATCATGGACTTGGCATCAAGTCTGACCTTGGGTGAGTTGATATTCTCAGTGACGAGGATATCTGCTTTATACTTTTTTATCTGAAGTGCAAAGTTCGCATCAATGCGTTGTTTTTTCGAGTCGATAATAAACTTCTTGCTCTTTAGATTGACTCTCTTACTGTGCATGTCCAGATCAGATCTTATGATATCTTTGTCAATGATACTGAGCAAGCTTCCTTCATTGAAACGTTCTTTTGTAAGATCCGTGCGGCTTAACCCACTGATCAGATCTGTCATCTTGGAACGCATCAGGACGGCCTTGTCAAAGCGGCTTTCAAGTTTACCCTGTCGTGTACTTGTATTGTAACGTAGAGTCCCGTTAATCGGGGCATCCATGACTTTTGGATAGCCAAGCATCTGTAAGACCTCGATGGCATGAATACCGGTGAAAGAAGCTCTGATCTTCTCATCTACGACTTGCGCATCGAGCTTACCGTTAAAGATGTCTGAGTGCGCAGAGAGAGTGAGCTGTTTGTCTTTTTTGATCTCGCCCTTGGCCTTGACTTCACCAAAAAGCTTTTTATCCAAGAGTCTCTCGAGTTTTTGTAAAGAGGGAATAAAAAGATCATAATCACTCAGGAGCGTTGTGTTCTTAAGATGGTACTCTGTCTTATTCATTCTCACGGTGGCTAGGTTAGACCTCAGGTTTGTCTTTGCCTGAAGCCTGTCGTTTTGAATCGTCGCAGTGCTGGTAAGATCGAAGCTGGTATAGGGAAGATTGAGTCCAAAGGCTTTTTGAATCTCTTTTGTATGAGCAATACCCTTACCGATGGAAAGTGTGACATCTCCCTTCATCGGAGTGATAGAAGAGAACTCGGCATGCAAGTCCGTTTTACCATCTGCATAGGAGGGCTCTCCTGCAAGATAAAGAAGTTTTTCAAGAGAGGCATGCTTACTCTTGAACGTGAGTGTTGTGGGTTTAAGATCAGCAAGACGAACCTTATAAGAGGTGTCAGATCCGGCGATATCGCTTGAACCGGTGACGGTCAGGGCCTTATCCTTCCCTTGAATCCTTCCCTGTGTAAAGAATGGTCCGCGCAGAGGGGCCTTGGTGATACTTCTCAACAAGGCTAACTCTTTTATATCTATCTTGTAACTGGCGTTGAGAGAGTGTTTGTCTGTCTCTATCTTTCCCTTTGAATAGAGGGTGGCCAATGCGGAGTCAATGTTTGTAAGGTAGTTGATGTTGGTGCCGTCTAACGTCGCTTTAAGAGCACCTTTTAAAGAGGTTCTTGAGAGTGTCAGTCCAAACTCTTTGTGCAGTGTTCTGGCATTGAGTTTTGCTTCTTTGATGTTTATCGCGACACTGCCTTGCATAGCCGTTGGATCGAGATCGTTAAGTTGGACAAGTACATCGATCTTTCCGCTTGAATAAGCCTTCTCACCCAGCATACCTAATAGGGTCTGTATGTTGATGTTCTCAAGCTTAATCGCTGCCTTTTCAAGCTCCATCTCTTTGATGACAAGAGCATACTGGCCATCGCTTTGTGCAAGGTTACTTTTTCCTTTTATCTTAAAAAGGTCCAGATTGCCCTGGATCTTTCCCTCGCTCAACAGTTGACCAGCAAGCCTGCGCTGGATGTGTTCACTCAAGGCAGAAAGATCGGTGAGGTTGATGGCATAGTCGATGTCAAAGTCCAGGGTGAAAAGAGAATAGGCTCCTTCAAGTGAGACATCGTTTTTGCGATCAAGTCGCAGGATGAGTTTTATGCTGTTGGTTGATAGAGAAAAAGTCTCCAGCTCAAGGGGCATGGATGAGTACTGATTGAGCTTACTCTCAATAACGGGCCTAAGCAGATTGTTCCCCGTTTGTGTGAAGAGAAGGGTGTAGATCAGACCGAGTATTAGGAGCAGAGTAGAAGTGATAATAAGGAGTGTCTTTTTCATGATGGGTCTTTTTTGCGGTATTTTATCATAGAGTCATCCAAGAGGACGGTTTATTCTGCCTCTATCAACTCGAATTTCAATTTATTCTCATACCTGTTGATAAAAAGACGTGCGGTCTTGTCGCACACCATCTTTGAGCTGACATAGGCCCATGAGAGATCATAAACTGCATATAGGGGGTTGTCCATGGCATATAGAACGGTTTGACCGATAAAGGTCTGAAATGACTTTGCTGTGATATCGGAGCGTTCAGTGGGGTTTTGAACGCGAATAAAGAGGATGCTTTTCTCTTTTTTAGCAATAAAATCTGTTGCAAAATCGGGATGCTTGGAAACGGTATACCCTTGCTGTTCGTAGAAAGATTGAACGGTTTTATAGTAATCGATCCCTTTCTTGAGGGATACGGTGCTTTCAGCGAAGTCACGCTGCATCTCATAGGCAAAATTATTCAGTTCTATCTCGCGTTTTTTCCACTTACGGCTAAGGGATATATATAGCCCTACACCTACAAGCATGATCGCAATGACAAATATCGAGTTTGACATATCTTTCCTTGGGGTGATGATTGTGATTATTATAACGAAGTTGACTTGGAAAAATGCTCAGATAAGCTGATGTTTCATTTGATAGTGTATTCCAAGGTTGATAATTGTCTCTTGTAGGCTTCTATCTGCCGTCTTAGTCTGCAGACACACTCCACGTCTTTTTTTTTGGACAGCTCAGCTTGGAGGCTCTCGATTGAATGGGTATAGTCTTTGATGAGCTCTTTATATAAGGTCTCCTCTTTGTCACTCATGCTTATCTCTTTGGATGGGTTGTTCTTTCGAAATGGTATAAAAAAGAAATTATATTTTTATCACGAGGAGAGTATGCCTATATGATTGGATTGCTCACAGAGATGAGAGTATAAGCTAGTCCTTTTAGGACTGACTTAATTGTTTGTGCAGTGAGTTTAGATCACCTAAGACATTTATGTTGATGATCTTTCCATTTCTAAAGTGAAAAAATGCAGCACCAGAATAACTGATACGATTGCCCGTAGGTTCATATCCAAGGAGTTTACCTTCATGCGTACCGGAATAGGTGACATACACTGCGGCAATGTTGTTCTCATGTACTTCCATCTCCACGGCATGGTAAAGGTTTGGAAATGCGCTCATGATCATTTGCCCATACTCTTTGAAACCTTCTATTCCGTTGGCGACGATGTCCAAAGAACCGCGAAAACGAATATCAGCATCAAGAATCATGTCTGCTTTGTCAAAATCATGGTTGTTCCAAAGTTCATAATACTCACGAACAAGTTGTTTGTTGTCAATCATCTTTATTTAGTCCCTAAAATTTTGTCTGTATGGGAACTTCTCGACCGAAGAGTATCCTTCGTCTTCCCAGTCATCATACTCATCATATGCATCATAATCAACGGTAAAGATCTTATCATAGCCGAGTTTTACAAGTTCTTCATCAAGCATTTCACTGTTAAACCCTTTGCTATCACATAGGTTCAAGATTTTAGCAATATCTGCTGCATCAACGCCGCCCAGTTCCATCTCTAATTGGATATCAGAAATCTTCATTGGATCCTCGATAAGGTAATAGGTAGTAATGATTATTACTAAAGTAATCGTTCGATAAAAAGGTATCGAACACAGCCAATTAAACTGAGGGACATAAGGTCCTGTTCTCAGATGACTTAAGGGTCTATCACTTAGCGTGATAGACCACTATGACGAATAGAAAATTTAGTTTGATATAAGAATATTTTCAGTTGGGAGGATTGATCTTACTCTTCTTCAGCAGCGACACATTTGTCGTTCTTCTTATCACATTTATTGTAACACTCTTCAGTGCTACCTTTGTCATCACACTTTTCGATACATTTATCGTATTTTTTCTCACATTTGCTTTGAGGCTCATCATCGTTGGCTACAAGAGCAGTAGATAGCAGTGTTACACACAAAAGAGATTTCAACAGTTGCATTGTCTTCATTTAACAAGTCCTTCATTAAAATTTTAATGTTTTAATAAGATTGTTTTGTTAGGATGCAGTTACAGTTTTATCTTTTTGAAACTGACCTAATAAAACGACATTCACGTGTAGTTAACAGGTACGTATCGATACGAACCGCCAAGCAGTATCGATACATAATCTTTATTGAATTTTCTATCCGCAGAGAAATTATACTCCCAAAAAAACAATTTTTTGCTAAATTTTTTCTTAACTAAAAACACCGAGTATCCATTGGTTTTAGACCTCCTTTGTCGATGCTTATAACTAGGGTGTTTTTCAAAAAAAACATTGAAGAAAGGCATGTATATGCAACAGATAAGCAACTATGTGTTTTGTGATGATTTCATCGCTGATTTAAAGCTTGAAACGCGTCTTATGCCAAATCAGTACCACGATTATCCCTATATGCTCATCAAGAACTTTTTATCAGAACCTACCTGCAGGGAGATCACTGAGTATACGTCAAATGCTTCGAAGATCGAACAGGCCAAAGTAAAGACGACAGTGTTGAACAGTGTCGTTGATCCTAGCGTTGATGAAAGTATTCGAAAGACCGTTCTTCATAGGCTCCCAAAAAAACTTACACAGGTGTATGATAAAAGTTTTAAAAAACATCAAGCAGCGATCGAAGGTTTTTTTAGCCTTGCATTGACGACATCCACCACGTTACAGACATTGGAATATACAAAAGGGTCGTTCTATATCAAACATGCAGACGATTCAAGTGAGCTGGTCAATGAAGCGAACCAAACAGTCGGCTTCGTGCAGGTGGCACCGCAACGTAAACTGAGCACAGTACTCTTTGCAACTTCGCATGAAAAACATAAGAACAATGGTCTTGATTTCAAGGGAGGAGAGTTGGTCTTTAGTTATCTGTATGACAAGGATGGCAAACAGGTGGTGTTTTACCCTGAAGCAGGGGACATGCTGATCTTCCCAAGTAATCCGATATACAGCCATGAAGTCCTGCCTGTGGATGAAGGATATCGTCTTACCCTTGTCCAATGGCATAACGCTATTATCTCTTAGTCCTGTAAGGTTGTCTTATCCATCTATGTATGGCTGTTTAACAGCGATTAGT
>JBFEXN010000054.1:0-10468 GCA_041562655.1 Sulfurimonadaceae bacterium | reverse complement strand
CCCAAAGCAAATATCACTCCGCCGCCCAGCACTATCACAAGGATCTCCGGCTTCAGTTCCAGTCTTAGCAGCACAACCAGCACAAAACTGATGAATATGGCCATCCCACCCATCAGAGCATCTCCTGTTTGTGAGATAAAACCTAAAGCCGCCGCCAAAGGTGCCGCGACACATGGCCCTACGATCAAAGCAGAGAGCAGTCCCATAATAGCGATAGAGGTATAACCCTTACCTGTTCTTTCTGTCTTACGGTTAAGATAGGACTGCAATGATTGAGGCATCTGTAACTCAAAAAGGCCAAACATAGACAGCGCCAATAAGACAAAGACTACCGAGAAGGTCACGATCACCCAAGGGGTTTGAAAGGCCGCCTGGATACCCGCACCGGTGAGTCCTGCAATAATACCCGCTATCGTATAGGTGATCGCCATCGCCTGGACATACACCATCGAAAGCCAAAAAGCCTTTTTCGTCGTCATCTCCGAACCGTGAGAAACGATCACACTTGAGAGTATCGGGACCATAGGAAAGACACAAGGCGTAAGTGAAAGCAGCAGACCAAAGATAAAAAAGCCACCTAAGATATAGAATATATTCCCACCCGAAAGAAGCTGCGTGATAGGGTCTTCATCCAATACCTCTTGTTTTGGTATCTCATCTTGATTGACAGGCATATCCGAAGAGGACTGACCCAGCAAAGAGAGATCGACGTTAAGCGTGAATGTTCTCGTGCTTGGTTCATAACACAGGCCCATCTCCGAGCATCCTTGATACGACACCATCAACTCAAACGGCACGCGTTCCTGCCCACCCGACTTGTTGAGCAAAGGGACCTCTACAGTCTGTCCGTCAAAATAGACGACTTCTCCATCATGGTCATGCCCTTTTGGAAGGGTGAAATCACCTAAGGCTACATCGTCACTGACACCTGCTTCGATCTTGACTTGGTCTTTGTATACATAGATGTCCGAAGCGAGTTCAAAACTGACGACAGCTTTGTCTTCAACGACTTGTGCCTTCAAGACAAAGGCTTCTTCTAATGTCAGGAATTTGTTTTGTGCGCTTAATGGGGAAAAGAGTGTAGTAAATAGTACGATAGACATTAAAAAATATTTCATCAAAATCCTTCTAAAGAGGTGATTTTACCTATTTTCTTGTAAACCTTATATTAATTATAATGTCTAATTCAAGATCATATCTTTGTCTTACGCTTCTACACACTCTCAGTGAAGAAATCATCCCATCCGACTGCTGAGAATATTTTTTTATTTTAAGCCAGGAGACGGCTCTTTGTAGATCAACAAAACACAGGCGTGCTAAAAGCCAATCATCCCTTGAACGCTTAGTCGACTGATCGACTCAGACTGATCGTAAAACATGCGCCATCATCCGTGTTTGTTGTCTCTATGCTACCCTTACAGTGATCCACTACGATGACTCTAGACATATACAGTCCCAGACCGGTACCATTTTTTGACTTAGTAGAGAAATAAGGATCAAAGATCTTATCTCGTATATCATCCGGGATCCCGCCGGCATTGTCTTCTACTGTTATTTTGACACTTCTGTCACTCTCTTCAAACAAGTTGATGATTATCTTCGCTTCTTCCACCTCGTTCTCAAGCAATGCATCATATGAATTTTTTAAGATATTGATCACCACCTGGAGTAATTCATTTTCAAAACTTGTGATCTCTATTTTACTGTCCAGATGTGTCTCAACACTTATATCTTTACTTTTGAACAGGCTCTCCGTAAGTTTAAGTGAGGTATTGATCATCCCTTCAACGTTGAAGGTCTCTTTTTGTTTGGTGGTCATGAAAAAGTTCCTAAAGTCCTCGATCGTCTCAGAAAGGTACTGAGAGAAACTGTTTACCTTCTCAAGCTGTTCGTTAAAGAGTTCCTTGTCATACTTATCCATGCCGACCTTCACCTGTAAGGATGCTGCCGTTGCTGTTATGGCAGACAGAGGCTGTCTCCACTGATGGGCTATCATGTTTATCATCTCGCCCATTTGAGCATATTTAGTTTGTACTAAAAGCTGCCTGTCATGTTCTTGTTTGTCGGTAACATCTGTATGAAACCCAACAAACCTTGTCGGTACTCCATTCGCATCAAACAGCGCCTTTCCTCTTCCTTCTATCCAGTGCCAGGCACCATCTTTGCCGCGTAAACGAAAGAGACTGATATACGGCTCTTTACCCTTGTTCTTTAAATAAGCCTCAAGTCTTTCATAGGCTCCTTCTACGTCATCAGGATGCAGAAGGTCCTTCCACGCGTCGATGGTGTGAGGAAGCTCTGTACCGGAGTAACCCAGCATCGTCTCAAACTGTTCTGAATGAAACATCGAATTAGTGAGCATATCCCAGTCAAAGAGCCCATCTTGTGTTCCCTCCATCGCCAATTCGAATCGCTCTTCACTTGTACGTATCTTTAGGTTTAAGTTGATTATGATCAACACCACGACAGCTATGATCAGCACTAAGAACAGAAGAAAAAATATTTCCGTACGATAGTGTGCATATATCAGCTTTAACGTCAGCTCTTGCCCAATATCATAAGGAGGCAGGTTAAGGCTCTTAAGCAGATGTTCTACCGGTGCATTGTTTTGTGGAAGTACAAAACCGTATATCGAACTGTCCTGATCTTGTTCTGCTCTAAATCCAAGCAGTAACATTGCCAGCTCGTTCATCGTCTTATCATCCACACTGGGCAAAACTGCGACCGGCCAGTCCGGATAGAGGCCGGTAGAGAGAAGATACGGATAGTTCAATACCTTTTGCGCATTGATGATTTTGATCTCATCTGCTTTCAAACGCCCCTTTGATATTTCCGACTCGATCATGCCGGTACGAATGAATCCAGCCTCATGTTTTCCCTCAAGAACAGAACGGATGATCCGATCTTGACTTTTCATCACAGTGATGTTTTTTTTGATATCTATTCCACGCTGATAAAACTCAAATGCTTGAGCCTGATACCCACCCAATCCCTTAGTATCCATGGCGGCAATCGTACTTGATCTCAGATCTTCGATCGTGTTGACGCGATCGTTGTCCGCGCGTGTAAAGATCACCCCTCCAAAGGTGTGAGCACCTTTTTGGACTCTTTTTGTCGTCGCGATCGCGCGTATCAATACATTGTTGAAACGGATAACTTCAAAGTGCGAAGGATTGGTAGTGAAAATGTCCAGGACATTATCCTGTAGTGCATTATCAAACTCTTTTCTATCTAAAAAAAGTAATTCGACGTTGCTGTCTTCTAGATGCGCATTAAGATAATCCACGATAGGTTGATACTGTTGCTGCATAAAAGGTTTTGACCTATATGCGAAAACCCCGAAAGTCAAACTGTTCTTAGCAAAAAGCCATGTGTTTGAGCCTAAAAGAACAAGTATTAATAGTATAAACAAACGCATACAGACAACCTATAGTGACATTTTTCCTTGAACTATTAATGTAACCTAACATTACTTAAAGATTTTATATCTATGACAAAAGATGGCACACTTCTATTTTTAAACGGTGTAACGACTTTTTAAGCCCAGATGTCCTATCCTGATGACAATATTAAACCAAGAAGAGTTTTATTATGGCTAATTTACTTTCTAAAGAAGACTCACCTTACCTGCAGCAGCATAAGGACAATCCTGTACACTGGATGCCCTGGTGCGATGAGGCCTTTAATAAGGCTAAGGCAGAGAACAAGGCTATATTTATATCTATCGGCTACAGTTCATGCCACTGGTGTCATGTGATGGAACATGAGGTCTTTGAAGACGAGGCCTTGGCCGAAAAACTCAATGAGAGTTTTGTCTGTATCAAAGTTGACCGTGAGGAGCGGCCGGATATCGACAAGTTTTACCAAGAGGTACATCTTTTGTTGAACAGACGTGCAGGAGGATGGCCGGCATCTATTTTTGCCACCCCGCAGAACAAACCTTTTTTTGCCGGGACCTATATCCCGCCTAAAACGGAAGGAAACGTGATGGGGTTTGGTGATCTTATAGACATCATCGCTCAAAAGGTCGGTGAGAATGATGAGACCCTCTTTGCTAACGCTGAGGAGATCCAGGAATACCTCAAACCCAATGAACGTCCCTCTGAAGCGGTGCATCTGTCCGAGAGCATCATCCCCACCTTTATACAACAGTGCGAATATAATTTTGACACGGATTTTGGTGGGTTTGGAACGCAACCGAAGTTTCCACAGGTGTCGACCCTAAAAGCACTTTTGGATGTCTCTGTTGTAACGGATGACAAGCAGGCCCGGCACATGTGTCTGCATACTCTGGACAATATGATCCGTGGAGGGATGTATGATCTTGTAGAGAGCGGTTTCTGTCGCTATTGCACAGAAGAGAGCTGGTTGATACCTCATTTTGAGAAGATGACCTATGACAACGCTCTTTTAAGTGAACTTTATCTACACGCTTACAAGCACACCGATAACGAGGATTATTTGAACATAGCCAAAGACACTCTTACCTTCATGAAAGAGAAGATGAGTGAGAAAGCACTCTACTATTCTGCCAGTGATGCGGATACCCAAGGAGTCGAAGGCAGGTACTTCGTCTATGACTATGAAGAGGTCATGCGATGCTTCCAAGACAACGGATTTGACACGGCTCAGGCTAAAGCCATGTGTTCATACCTTCACATCACACCTGATGGCAACTTTGAAGGTAACAGTATCGTTCGTCTTGAACAAGAAAAGCCTGCAGACTATGATAAGGCGATCACCCTCCTGGCAGATATCAGAAAAAAAAGAGACTACCCCTTTATCGACAAAAAGATCAACACCGCATGGAATGCGATGATCATCAAATCCCTCTTCTTCCTCTCACAGTACGATAATAGCTTCTTAAGCTCAGCAGAACAATCACTTGAGGCTCTTCTTGAGAAGCTCTACGTGCATGAAACCTTGTATCATACCTGTATGATAGGTTCACACCCTAAGATCGGTGCTTTTTTAGAAGATTATGCCTACCTCGCTACCGCCTTGATCCAAGCCTATCAGCGTACTTTGGACAAAAGACATCTGCTTCTTGCGCAAAAGCTGTGCGATAAAGCGCTCAAAGAGTTCTTTGAGGCAGGCCGTTGGTATTTCAGCAAAGGAGAATTCGTCACCCAGGCTGATATGGGAGACAGCTCTTATCCCGGTTCTATCGGAGTCATGGTCGATGCACTGATCTCTTTAGGTATTTTGATAGATGATAAATATCGAAAGCTCGCTTTTATGTCTTTAGAATATTATTCGGCGAAACTTGTGAAAAAACCGGTACAGTATCCATATCTCTTCAACCAGACCATGCGCTACGTCAAAGAAGACAGAGTCATAAAAGCAGACAAAGCCTCCCTTGAGCAGATCAATGATACTTTCTTAAAGGTGTCCTATCCCTTTGTGCTTCATTCCCTAAGCGATGAGAAGGGAATACTGCTGTGTGGCATACAGAGCTGTTATGCCAACTTAAGCGTTGATTCAAATCTTGATGAGGAAGTAAAGAAAACACTGTAAGTGCAAGCTATAGAGGGTTCTTTTACACTTCTTTAATCATACTCGTCCTATAATGAATCAACGTACCCTGAATGTGAAGGAGTAGTGATGGGAAGCAAACGTGAGACAATCGCGACAGATGCAGATAATCCCGATGAAATACAGATAAACGTCCACGCTGACAGGCGAAAAGACTCAATTGGGCAAAACAGAGACGAACAGCGCCATAATAGTCCTGGCAAGCCAAAGCGTGTCCCGGTATGGATCAAGGAAGAGGTTCTGGAATATGAGAAAGAGCTAAAAAAACTTCAGATCGAACTCTTGAAGATGCAAAATCATATCAAGGACAAAGGGCTGAAGGTCATGATGATCTTTGAGGGTCGTGACGCAGCAGGAAAAGGTGGGACGATCAAGCGTATTACCGAGCACCTCAATCCTCGTGGAGCACGTGTTGTTGCGCTTGACAAACCATCTGACACAGAAAAAAGCCAATGGTACTTTCAGCGCTACACACAACATCTTCCTGCCGCCGGGGAGATCGTATTGTTTGATCGAAGCTGGTACAATCGAGGTGGGGTCGAACCTGTCATGGGTTTTTGTACGCAAGAAGAGCACAAGGAGTTTTTACACGAAGTCCCGGAATATGAACGTATGCTTGTCAACTCGGATATCATCATGTTCAAGTTTTATTTCTCTGTCTCCAAGAGAGAACAGGCGAACCGTTTCAACAAACGCAAGACGGACCCGCTCAAGCAGTATAAGCTCTCACCCGTTGATGAGAAGTCTCAAGGGATGTGGGACAAATATACCATCGCAAAATACTCCATGCTGCTTGCTTCACACACTGTACACGCGCCGTGGACAGTCATACGCTCTGACAATAAGAAAAAAGCACGTATCAATACCATCAAGCATATTCTGGCGCATATAGAGTATCCATCCAGAATCAAACACAAACATCTACGACCGGATAAGGATATTTTGATCAGTGGTGATCATGAGATAAAAATCATGGAGAGCAGTATGTCTTTGAAAAAATATGAAAATGAGGAGGGATAAGAGATGAAGAACTATATTTTTCTTGTTATGATCGGTCTTGCTTTGAGTTCAATGTTCAGCGGATGTGAGCGAAACGACTATCAACATCCGTTACATCGCAGCCAATAAGATGCAAATCCATCACTGCTTTGGCACTAAGGTGCCAAAGCAATCACTAGACAAATGAAAGGATTTCTTTCTCGATATCTTCTTTGTCGATTATCGTAGTCTGCGTTACCTCTTTATCAAAAAGTGCATTGATCATATCTGGGATCTTAACACCCGCTTCTGCAGAAATGGATTTGAGTGCGTCAATATCGTGCGCATCGATTTCGCCCGTCAATGCATTCGCGATAGTCGGAGAGAACTTTGTCCATTCAGCCGTTGAATAGGCGATGGTCTTGATCCCCTTGATTGCGCAGGTATCGTGTGCTTTGAAACATGTAGCTGTATGCGGGTCCATCAGGTAACCCTTCTCAAATGCCTCTTTGATATACTTTTTACCCTCATCTCCATTACAGAAATCTGCAGAGAACACCGACTGAAGTGTATACAGCTCATCTGCACTCAATTCATAGAAGTTCTTCTCTTGAAGATCGTTCATCAGCTCTTTTGTACGGGCAGATCCAAACATATCAAACAAAATACGTTCGACATTTGACGACTTCAAGATATCCATCGCCGGTGATGTCGTTGATACGACACTAGAGTCTCTGAGGTCGTATTTTCCATCGTTGATCAGGCGGGTCAATACATTGTTCTCGTTTGAAGCGATAATGATCTTCTCGACTGGAAGGCCCATCTTCATCGCATAATATCCACCCAGAGCATTCCCAAAGTTTCCACTTGGTACATTAAGATAGACTTTCTCGCCCATCTTCAATTCGTTCTGACGAACAAGCTCAAGATATGAGTGAATATGGTAGATGATCTGAAAAATAATACGCCCGAAATTCACAGAGTTCGCAGCAGACAAAGAGATATTGTCTTCTTTGAGTTTTGCCTTGAAACTCTCCGATGCAAGAAGTGATTTTAATGCGTTTTGAGCATCATCGAAGTCACCTTTTATCCCAATGACTTTCAGATTATCTGCATCTTCTGTGACCATCTGAAGACGTTGCACATCCGATGTCCCGCCATCAGGATATAGGCAGGCCACCTGAACGTTGGCACGGTTCTTGAACGTCTCAAGTGCCGCTGGGCCTGTGTCTCCACTTGTCGCAGCCAAAATAAGATAGTTCTCATCTCTTTGTTGTGCTATTGACGAAAGGACAATACCAAATGGCTGTAGCGCCATGTCCTTGAATGCACGTGTCGGACCATGATACAGTTCACTGACATATAGATCGTCACTGACCTTCACAACAGGTACAGGATTGTTGGCATCATCAAAATCATCATATAGGTCCAATGCTTGGTACAAGACATCTTTATCGATATCAATACCAAAAGCACGAAGCATATCCATCGCCATGACTTTATAGCTTGAGTTAAGATGTTTCTCTAAGAACACCTGTCCAAGATCAGGTAGCTTTAAAGGTACGTAAAGGCCTCCAAAAGAGGCTATTGGGCTTAATATAGCTTGGGAAAAACTAACATTATAAGGCAGGACGCCATCATTTCCGCGAGTTTCAATAAATTTCATATTCATCCATCTAAAATTTTTACGAGATTATAGCGAACACAACTATTGACTAATATTAATGTTGCAGATATCTCTCTTTTGCACTACTATTAAGACCCGTCAATTCTCTTGCCACTTTGTGCATCACCTGTTTCGCCTCATAGTCATCTTCTACCGTGTTGATCATTCCCGTATTCATCAATAAAGAGTAAAAGGTGTTATAGTTTATAGACTCTACGATCAATAACCAGTTGAGCGTTTCGATGTACGGATCGTAAACTGAACCTTTAAAGGTCTCAAGCACACTGTATGGTTGTAGAACATCCCTACCCTTACCCATGCTGTACGGAAGATATATCAGCATAGCAAAGATGAGTAGCTTTGTCCCCGTCTTGGCGATCAACATCTTTACAGAAGCATCTTTATGAAAGGCCAAAAAGAGAATAAGGACAATAACACTGACGATGTTTAACAGACCTGCGATCAAAGACATAAAGATCGCAAACGGAGGGATATATAACATCTTGATAGCCGTGTCTCCGTACTCGGCCAGCTTGATGTCAAAATCCTTCTCTTCCGGAAAAGCCTGGTCATAATACTTCTCACGCAACATAGGTTTATAAAGACGGTTATAAAATCCGGTGAGATCCCCTTCTAAGATCATCTGATACATGATCTGACTATACTTTTTCTCCTCATACTGCAGCATAACCTCTTTTTTATACAGCGCAGCGAACTCATTAAAAGAGAGTCCGATTCTAATGTTCTTTATACCCGTTTTCTTTGCAAACTCATCTTGGAACTTTCGTTTTTTTACTTGGAACAGGTTGTCTACTGTCTTCATATAACCAGCGATATAGTCCTTTTTCGAGTAATTAAAAGTTGACTTGACCGCCATTCCCTCTTTACGTAGTTGATCAATCACTTTTTGACGCACCACAGGGTGTTTGAAATACTGTTTTTGAGAAAGGTTTAGCGGTAGTTTATCGTGTTCCGCATCCCATTGTGCCCTTGTCTCCTCCTCGATGACCTTTAAAACACGGCGCGTTGAAGGACAAGCCGTGCCCTCACACCAGCGCTGAGGATCGATATGACGCTGAAAGTACTTTTGCATGATCGCCTCGTACTCGTCTTTAGACATGTTCGAGTTGTCTTGAGCAAAATAATCGATCAAATCAAGGTTCAACTCTTTCGAGTTGGCAAGGTTCGCATTTAAGATGTTCGTATATTGCCTTACATTGATACGATACTTGGTGTATTCACGTTTGATCTGCTTGGTAAACTTTTCATACTTCTCATTCAACTGTTCCGGAGAGTCGATACGGGAAAACTCCCGGTTGATCTTGTCTATACCATCACTGTAGATATCCCAGTTCTCTTGAATCCGCAACGCCATATCTTCAAAACGATAACGGGCTTCATTATAGTCCTCTTCAAAATACTTATGTATATAGATATCAAAAAAGCTCTCCTTACCGCGTTGTACAAACTTTTTGATGAGTTCCTTATCGATCTGTGTCAACAAGAAAAGATTCGAGATCATGACCTTGTCATAGATCGAAAGCTCTTCAAGGTTTTCCTTGGGAATAAAAGTAGAATACCCCAGCTTACCAGTGAGCATCCCATATTTGAAAAGTTCGATGTAATACGACTCATAACGCTTGTCTTTGTTTTGCTGTACGATCTCATAGACTGCCTTGTTCAGCCCCTTGTGAATACCAAAATATGTCGAGACACTCAGCAAAACGACAACAATGGCCAAAACACCTTTATGAAACTCCAAAAACTTTTTAGCCACAAGGTAGTACAGAGGTATCAATAAAAGTGTAATACCTGTTGAACTGACTCGATTACCAAATGACTCTAAACGTTCTAAAAGAGCCTTATCAACATGAGTAGAAGTCACAACATCGATGACAAAGCCGTTATAGTAAGACTCAAATCCAAGATACACAAGCTTAGCTATGATCAGGCTCAGCATAAAGTAAAAGCCCATCTTAGGCAGTTGAATAGCTCTCATTAAATACCTTCACTAAAGTCTATAAAATCTTCGTGTTCAGGCAGCTGCGTTGTCGTTTTTAGATTTCTTTTCGAGTCTTTGATCTTGATAGTATGCTTCTTTACCTTCACCTTCTCTTTTGAATCGAATTCTGCTTTTTCACTGAAGATGAAGATCTTATACTCTCCCGTAAGGGTCTTGTATTTACCTGTCTGATAGATATCTTCAGTGTGCGCAACGGCATAATGCATATCAGCGTCCTCAGGAAGATACACGACAGATGTCTTTGGAAGATTAAAATCAGCACGCTG
>JBFEXN010000053.1:0-10503 GCA_041562655.1 Sulfurimonadaceae bacterium | reverse complement strand
ATCTTAAAGACTATGTTGGACGACCTTCTCCGCTCTATTTTGCACAAAACATCTCCGATGAACTGGGGGCGAAAGTCTACTTTAAACGTGAAGACCTTAACCATACAGGCGCACATAAGGTCAACAACGTGATCGCACAGGGTCTTATGGCAAAAAAACTTGGTAAGAAAAAAGTCATTGCAGAGACAGGCGCCGGTCAACACGGGGTAGCGACAGCGACAATCTCTGCTCTACTCGGTTTGGAGTGCGAAATATTCATGGGTGCAAAAGACGTTGAACGCCAAGAGTTAAATGTCTTCAGGATGAAGCTTTTGGGCGCGAAGGTAAATGCTGTAGAAAGCGGAAGCCGTACACTCAAAGATGCTATGAATGATGCGATACGTCACTGGGTCACCAATGCGAGAGATACATTCTATATCATCGGTACGATCGCCGGTCCACATCCCTACCCTATGATGGTCCGTGACTTTCAAGCTATTATCGGATACGAAGCACGTCAACAGATACTAGAACTTGAAGGAAGACTTCCTGACAAGGTCATCGCATGTATCGGCGGTGGCTCAAATGCCATTGGTGCTTTTCAACACTTTTTAGAAGATGAAGCGGTCGAGTGTATCGGGATCGAGGCGGGAGGCCTTGGACTCGATACGGACAAACATGGTGCCTCTTTAGAGAAGGGACGTCCAGGTGTCCTTCATGGTCAGATGTCATATCTACTGCAAGACGATGATGGTCAAGTACTTGAAGCCCATTCGATCTCTGCCGGTCTTGACTATCCGGGCATTGGGCCTGAACATGCGTTTCATAAGGACAATAAAAGTGTCAGCTATGACTCTATAACGGATCAGGAAGCCTTAGACGCCTTTGTCTGGCTTTCACGAAAAGAAGGGATCATCCCGGCTTTTGAAAGTTCACATGCCGTTGCCTATCTTAAAAAAATAAAAGACATACAGGGTCAGACTATTATTGTCAACCTTTCCGGGCGCGGTGACAAAGATATGATCCAGGCAAAAGACCTATTAGACTTTGATCATAAGGAAAAATAACATTATGAACATCTCTATCAATAATGCACACCTGTATGACGTAGATGCAGATATCACCGTTATATTTACTTTAAACACGGATGATCTTCTTCATGAGGGATCGCTTAATGAGCTGGGCTATAAGTCAACCCAAGACGAGACCTGCTATCTGTCAGAGTTTAAGACACTGTATGTCGGTGTTGAGAAGAAGGAACACGACCTCTTTCGCTCAGCTGCTGCGACAGCGATTCAGACCCTAAAAAAGTTCAATTATTCAAGCCTTAAGCTAGCACAGTATGACATTGACAATGCTGATGGCATCTTTGCTGCCTTGGTTGAAGGGTTCATACTTGGAAACTATACATTCGATCAATATAAGAGTAAAAAGACAGAAACGACTCTGGATACCATCATCTTCTCATCAAGAACACTTGAAGATGAAGCCAGTGATGAAGAGACCCTAAAGGCTGTTCTACACAGTGCGCAGATCACATCCCTTTCTACTAATTTTGTCCGTGATCTTGTTAATACCACTCCAGATGACCTTTACCCAGAGAAACTTGCCGAGCTGTCAAAAGCACTGGCAGATGAGAATGGCCTGGAGTGTAGCATTTTAGGTGAGAAGGCGCTTGAAGAAGAAAATATGAACGCGATACTGTGCGTTGGACGTGCATCACGTCATGAATCTCAGCTTATTCATCTAAGTTATAAACCAAAAGACCCGGTCGCCACGATTTCACTTGTCGGCAAAGGACTAACCTATGACAGCGGTGGATTAAGCCTTAAACCTTCAGCTTCTATGGTCAGTATGAAACTTGACAAAAGTGGTGCTTGTGCCGTTTTGGGAATCCTAAAAGCAGTCAGTGAACTAAAATTGAACGTCGAAGTACACGGCATCATTGGTGCCGTCGAAAACATGATAGGCGGTGATGCTTATAAACCCGATGACGTATTGACAGCAAAGAATGGTACCACTATTGAAGTGAGAAACACTGATGCTGAAGGACGCCTGGTATTGGCAGACTGTCTAGCCTATGCTCAAGAAAAGATACAAGCCGATTATATCTTTGATTATGCGACACTGACCGGTGCATGTGTCGTTGCACTGGGCAACTATACCACAGGGGTTATGGGTCACAGTGAAGAACTCAAACGTTCTCTTGAGCATGCTGCCTCAAGTACCGGTGAGCTTATCGGGTCACTTCCTTTCAATCGCCACCTAAGAAAACAACTAAAAAGTGAAATAGCTGACATATCAAACATCTCTAACAAGCCTTATGGCGGGGCAATAACGGCAGCTCTGTTCTTGGACACCTTTATCGAGGAAGAGAATAAAGACAAATGGATGCACTTTGATATCGCAGGCCCTGCTTATGTTGAATCAAACTGGGGATATAATCCGTATGGTGGCAGTGGTGCCGGTGTACGCTTGACGGTAAATTGGCTATCTCAACTCAAATAAAAAAGGGGCACCTGGTTACGGGATTTGCTGTCTTCTTGTTGTTTGCAAGTGCTTTTTTTGCTGGCGATATACTAAAGAATTATGCCCGTATATTTCGTATTGATGATGCTTCAAAAGGCGCTGATTGCGTCATCATATTAAGTGGAAATCCAAAGACACGTCCTGACCAAGCAGCTCTTCTTGTCAGACACGGATATGCCGATCTTTTGCTTCATACCGATCAAAAGAGATGGAATGAAAGACATACCGAACTGCTTGATTCAGACTTTGAAATATCTCAGAAGATTTTGGGAACTTATAATATTAGAGCTGATATAATCCCAAGCACAAAAGGAGGTGCTACAAGCACCTTTGATGAGGCCTATGATTTTGTCAGTTTTTTAAAGTCACATCCATTCAAGCGTGTCATATTAGTGACAGATTCCTATCACACTGCGAGGGCACGCTTTGCATTTAGAAAGGTCTTGGACAGACACGGATATACGGATTTGAAAATCGAGATGTCAGCTGCGCCTAATGACATATTTAATGAAGATAACTGGTATACGACAGAAGCGGGGATAAGTGCTTACATGCTTGAACCGATCAAGTATTTGTTTTATATCTTCAACACATCAAACTCAAACCTCATAAAAGAGAACTAAAGGACACCAATGGGACTAAGTATCGGCCTTGTAGGCTTACCAAACGTAGGAAAATCGACAACATTCAATGCGCTTACCAAGGCACAAAACGCAGAAGCGGCAAACTACCCTTTTTGTACCATTGAGCCAAACAAGGCAATCGTGCCTGTACCAGACCCACGCCTTGACGAGTTAGCAAAGATCGTCAACCCTGAACGTATTCAACACTCCACCCTGGACTTTGTTGACATCGCAGGTCTTGTAAAAGGAGCAAGTCAGGGTGAAGGACTCGGAAACAAGTTTTTATCAAACATTCGTGAGACAGAGGTGATCCTACAGATCGTACGATGTTTCGATGACGAGAACATTGTACACACCGAGGGAAGCATTGACCCTTTACGCGACGTAGAGATCATTGAAACTGAGCTTATCCTGGCTGATGTTGAAGTCCTACAAAATCGTGTTGAACGTCTAAAGAAACAAGCAAAAGCAGACAAAAGTGCCCGTGCTCTTATGGAGTTTGCTGAAACACTTGCCGAGTTCTTAGGCGAAGGTAATCTTGCACGTTCTTTTGACGAGTTTGAATCAGATATGTTTGTGGAGCTTAACAAAGAGCTACGCCTTCTGACCTCCAAAGAGATTATGTATGGTGCTAACGTTGATGAGGATGGCCTGCTAGAAGACAACGAATATGTCACTGCCCTGCGAGGACACGCTGAGAAAAACGGCTGTGAGCTTATCAAACTATGCTCTAAAGTGGAAGAAGAACTTGTTGGCCTTGATGAAGAGGAGGCTGCAGAGTTTTTAAATGAGTTGGGTGTGCAAGAGTCAGGTCTGGCGCAGATCATACGCAAGGGCTTTGACAAACTTGGTCTTATGTCTTACTTCACAGCTGGTGTTAAAGAGGTTCGTGCCTGGACCATTCGAAAAAACACCACCGCGCCTAAAGCTGCAGCTGTCATCCACAATGACTTTGAGAAAGGGTTTATTCGCGCAGAGGTCATCGGTTATGACGACTATATCGCCTGTGGAGGAGAAGCAAAAGCAAAAGAGGCCGGCAAGATGCGCCTTGAAGGTAAAGAGTATATCGTTCAAGATGGCGATGTCATGCACTTCAGGTTTAACGTATAAACCACTTATGATCAGAGCAAGATTCTGATCAACTCCCGTTTTTTTCGTATATTACTTCTTATGCATATGTTGCAAGTTATATACCAAGGCCTCTTTAACACGTTTAAGCGTAGGATCAAAACTATCCAGAGGACGATCACGTAGTGTCTGCAGCTTTAGTCTCTGCATCCTGTATCTGTCGATTTTGGCTTTCAGCTCCTCCTTAAACGCCTCAAACCTGCTGTCAATGAACTGTTTCGTGTTCACACTTTTACACTTTTTAAAGAAGTCCGCTATCTGAGAAAACTCATCTTTTAGTTTAGTGTCTTTGATCCCATTTTTTGCTGACTGCGCCGAATGAATCAAAACATTATTCAGTTCTTCTGAGCTCACATAAGAGAACATTGTCTTTTTGGTATGCAGTTGAATATCATCTTCATCAGTAAACATATCGATCAAAAGCTCAGGAGTGACCTTTTTGACCTCGTTAAGCGTAAGTGCTTTTGATGCCGCAATGGCAGATATATGCAGTTTTAACTCGTCGACTCTTTTGACCAATTTGACGATCTCAACTTGAAAGACCTGAACTTTCCTGTTCTTATCATCTCTTGCCTGTTTAACACGCATCCATGCCTGATCAGCCCTATAGAGTATTTGTCCTCCACCATGCTGCTCCAATAAAGAGTTGTACCTATCATTCCCGTTAATAGCCTCGTGTACGACTTTACTGACATTCTCAGGTTTGTCGGCGACGCCTATTAACTCAAAAAAGGTGTTTGCGACCTCTTTATATAACAAGGTGCCAAAACGACGCATATAAGTCTGTGCAAGCTGATACATAAACTTCAAATAGACCTTGTTCTTTTTTATTGAATCAATTTCAGCCTGCGTGTAACGTCTTTCGTTCAAGAGAGACACCAACTCCGCTATAAGCAGTTGGACCAGTGCTATATTGACACCATCAAAGTTGATATCATCAATACTCTTGAGTTTTAAAAAATTGATCTGATGTGCAATCTTGCTGTTTGTGCACAACTCCTTGCACATCAGACTCATCACCTCTTTTCTATCTTCATCACAATTGACATGCAAGACCTCTTTTTCAAATATCACTTTATCAGAAAAAAGATTTTGGATATACGCCTGCGATTTCGTCATTTGCCCTACTTTACCACTTTTGATACGTCTTGTGCAAAAGAGACTTTTTCACCACTTTTGACGAGAATATCCATGTCCTCTGCAATCAAAACGATCGTTGAACCCATTTGGAAACAACCGAAATCATCACCCTTGCTCATATGAAGCTCATCATACTCATACGAAACACTCTCGCGAATATCACTGTTTGTCTGAATACTCGGTTCAAACGAAACTTCCATCTTACCAACGTTCAATGCGCCTACTAAGACCATATAAAAAAGTTTATCCTCTTTTGTAAAACATTCGATAACAACGCGTTCATTCTCAATGAAAAGATCTTGCTGTTTGTTAAGGTAGGTAAAGTTGACAGGATATAGTTTTCCTGGAATATGTACCGCCTTAGTTATACGACAATCAAAAGGGATGTGATAGCGATGATAATCACGAGGGGAGAGATAAAAATTGATAAAACGGCCGTTTTTGACCCGATGCTTGTTCTTCCCATCGATATGCTCACCCAGAAGTTCATCCACTTTGTACTTCATCCCCTTGATCTGAAAAGAGGTAAAATCATGAACTTTTCCGCATTCACTGACCAAGGCATCGCACGGTGATATCATGACCATCTCATCCGTGTTAAAGTCACGTGGTTGTATCAAATGGCGGGTAAAGAGTTTGTTTAGCGTTGGGTACGACGACGATGGTTCAAATTCGCTCATATCCAAGCCCATCAATTTTACATACGAAGCGTTAATAAACTTTTGTACCGGCGTAGGAAAAGCTTTAGAGGCAAACTTTCCAAATATTTGTGATATTCCTGAGGTGATATGTTTTTTATTAGTCAATCTGTTTCCTTGAAGTAATTTTTTCTTCTCTTATTTCTCGTTTTGCCAGTTCTTCGATCAGAACAGTCGCATAGGAGCCTTTCGGCAAGGTAAAATGCAATTCATACCAGGCCTTGTCCTCTTTATATTCTGTCTCTATATCTTCTGGAAAGACAAATGCGTAACGACGGGAGCCATCCTCTTTCATCGGTGTGTCAAAATCTTTTTCTATCGTATGTGCGATGTCTTCACTCTTCTTCACCTTCTTGCCAGGCAGAAGCCCTGTCGGAGACCTGTCTTTTTCCCAAAACAACTTGGATTCTGCTTCCAGGTCTTCGGCATAAAATATCGCTCCGTAAGGATAATGCATACAGAGGTCTCCAGGAAGCATCTTGAAAGGATGAGGTTGCTTCTGTATCTGCTTTACAAGTTTTACATCAAAGTTCAAGACTTCTGCAGCTTCATCCGCTTGAAGACCGCTACAAAGCTTACTTATCTCTATGCGTCTGCTAAGCCATAGATTAAAAAGGTGTGATTGATAAGCGGATATAAAAAGTTTTTCTTTCTTCTTGTTTTTCTCTTTACGTTTACCCTCTACGATCTCTTGCCCTATGAGATAGTTGTCCCCGTCATTGCCAAAACGCTGATATCCAAAATAGTTTGGCATCCCGTCTTGTTTGATATGCTTGATGGCCTGATCAAGTTTTTGTGCAGCGACTGGCAGCACTTTTTTTACACGGATAAAAAAGCGATTGCCCTTAAGATGTCCCGTTCGGATCTTATTGTTGTGGCGTACTTTTGAGAGTATCTTTATCTGAGGATGATCAAGCTTGTCTATCGCTTCTTCAATACGCGCTGGAACAGATATATACTGCGTAGTCAAAGCATTCTTATCCTTAAGACCGGCAGTTCCGATCTCTTTTGCCTTTGCTCCGGTTGTGTTGCAGATGATATCGAGCATTTCCCAGGTGCTCAGGTTCTTCTTGCGAACATGTAATACTAGATGCTCCCCTTCTCCGCTAAACTCATACAGAGGTATCTCGTCCACGACAAAGTCACGCGGACTCTGTGCGAAATGAAATGGTATCGATGCGTGATTCAAATAATAGTTTCTGTTCAAAAGTGATGTGCCTTGCATTTTGATTTATATTGCTGCCGTCTGGCTTTGGCAAAAACGGTGAGTTTACATCGTTCTGAACCGGCAAGACGGACTAACTTCTTTCTTACTCTTGGGGAAAACCCTATAAGCATCTCATACTCTTCACCGCTACAGCCTATCTCTTTGGAGATATTATGTTGAAAATCAAAGCCAAGTCTATTTACTTTTGAAAGTTTACTCAGGTCAGCATAAAGACCATCCGAGATATCCATTCCACAGTGTAAAGAGGACGCAGCTTTGTTAATAAAACCTTTGCGTAAAGTAGGCTTGAAAAAACGGGAGTTCTTCTGCGCGCTTCCAGCTCTAAGTAGAGAGTTTAATGCCTTTTTAGAACTTCCCAAGCTTCCTGTGTATGCCAACAGATCGCCTTTTTTAAGTCCAGATCGCTTCAGAGACTTTTTGCTTTTTGCAAGCACCGTTATCGTGATGTCGATCTTTGTATTTGATATCGTGTCCCCGCCGATGATTTCAACACCAAACTCCCTTGCTGCCCGGTCAAAACCGCTATGGAGCTTTTTGATATCTGACTTGCTCAGGTCAGAGGGGATACCTACAGCCAGAAGTGCATACTTAGGGTCTGCGTTCATCGCGATTGAGTCTGAGATATTGACGAGCATCGCTTTATAGGCTATCTCGTCAAGATCGAACCATTTACGCTTGAAATGTACATTTTCAAAAAAAGCGTCTTTTGATACTATCCACTCACCCAGGATAGCTGCATCATCACCTATCTTCTTGGAATTAAAACAGGAAATAAAAAAATCTTCTTTATTCAAAAATATATCCAATACTTAATGGTTTGTAATTAAGAAGAATTGTACCAAAAATTCCTTTTAAAGAGATGATACGCCCAGAATACAGAGGGTATTAAGTCATATTTAATCCAGTGCAGTTTAAAATGTACAAAAATCAAACCTATCATCCATCAAGGACACCAATGCGCTGGTCAATCAAGAAGATCTTCAATAACCTTTCTACGACTTTACTTTCTCTTACCGTCATATTAGGACTGCTTGCCGCAATCTTTTTTACTCTAAACTCTTCTGTCGCAAAGACAGACTTAATCATAGAGCAAAAGGCCCTCATCAAAGAAGCTTATAATCTAGGACGTGAGGATATACAACTTAGCAATATTCAACTCCGAGGTATCATCGACACGCTTAGATACGATATAACAAAGATGAAAGATGCCTTTGAGTTTGACGTCTTGGGAAACTATGTGTTTGGACATTCTGTAGAATATTTAAAAGACCTTGAACAGCTTAGTATCAAACAGCTTCTATATATTGAAGCAGCACAAGCTTATTATTATCAGAGTCTTGAAAGACTTGATGCGCGCCTGGACGATTATGATTTTGCACAGGCCGAATATGAGGCCAAACTTTTTGACCTCGAAGAAAAACATTTGATCTACGAATCTGAGAAGTTCAATATCCTCCAGTACATCATCTATCTTGCTTTTGCTGTCTCTTTGATCACGACACTATGGTTCAGTCGTCGCCTCTCTTTTGTCTATAAAGACCTAAAAACACTCTATTCTGTCGATTTGGAGAGTAAGGATCGTGTCTATCTTACTGAAGAAGCAGAGATGATCACCAAACGCATGAGCAGAAAGCCAACTGCCACAGAGAACCCTGCCTTCATTGACCCGGTTACGGAGATCAACAACTACAAAGGTCTGTTGCATGGCTTTGCCAACCGCAAAGGTACAGGCGGCGCTGCCTTAGCTGTTTGTGTGTTTGCACTGGACAACTTCAGGGATATAGAGAAAAAGTATAAAAAAGATTTTGCAGAGCATATCCTTAAAAAAATTGCTTTCATGCTCTCACTTAACGAACAACATACGGATGTGGTAGGTCGCATCGACTATGACCAATTCGTATTTGTCGTAAACAGGGCTACCCAGGCCATCGCCCTAAACGATTGCGAACAGATCAGAAAAAGTATTGAGGAGGCCAAGTTCAAAACACACAATGGTATTCCTATCAAGGTCACCGCGAGTGGAGGCTTTGTCGTCAAGACTCCAAACAAACCTCTTGACCAGACAATTGCACATGCCAAAGAACTCTTGGCAGTAGCTATATCACAAGGCGGAAATAAAATCGCTCAATCAAGGGATGCCTCAGAGAAGAGACTAAGGGTCTGATCTCTTAGACCTCGGCTACAATAAACCAAACGCTACTTTTGGTAGCCACCCTCCCCTTTAGCGTGCTTCCATGTGTAACACTGAACTTTTTCCCCCTCTGCTTTGCCTGTTTTAACCTTATACAAGAATGTTGAAGATATAATCATGAAAAATATTTTCGGAGGATTGCGAATGAGTATTCCTATTTATACTTATGATGCTATTGTTGTTGGTGCTGGCCTTGCAGGTTGTGCCGCAGCATTAGAGCTGGAAAAAGCTGGCAAAAAAGTCGCTGTAATTACAAAACTACACCCTTTACGTTCACACTCAGGTGCAGCGCAAGGTGGGATCAATGCTGCCTTTAGTGATGAAGACAGTGTTGACCTACACGAATTTGATACGGTTAAAGGTGCAGACTACCTAGCTGATCAAGACTGTGTTGAGTTTATGTGTCAAAAAGCCCCAGAAACTATCCGTTGGGCTGAACGTATGGGTGCAGCTTTTTCTCGTACAGAAGATGGGAAGATCGCACAAAGACCTTTTGGAGGACAATCATCTCCTCGTGCCTGTTTCGCAAAAGACAGAACAGGTCTGACACTGTTACAGACAATTTACGAGCAAGCTCACCGCCACGGTGTGACCTTCTTCGATGAGTGGTATGCGGCTGATCTTCTTTATGAGAACGGGAAAGTATATGGTGTCGCTGCCTTTGATATTCGTAACTCTGAAAAAGCGATCTTCAATGCTAAAACGGTTATGTTCGCAACGGGTGGATATGCACGTTCGTTCAAGATCAACTCTAATGCTCATGCAAACACTGGTGATGGTCTATCTCTAGTCGCTCGTCATGGTCTTCCACTGGAAGACATGGAGTTTGTACAGTTTCACCCGTCAGGTCTTTCAGGCAACGGTGTTCTTATCTCTGAAGCCGCTTGCGGTGAAGGTGGTCGTCTTCTTAACTCTAAGGGTGAGCGTTTCATGGAGAAATATGCGCCAAACGCGATGGAACTTGCCTCACGTGACGTTGTTGCTCGT
>JBFEXN010000052.1:0-10564 GCA_041562655.1 Sulfurimonadaceae bacterium | reverse complement strand
AGAGTATATCAAGGCAAGTCCGGTCTCATATAACTTTTTTATCAGTTTCTTGATAGTTCATATTCTTGTTGCTATCGCGACTTTTAATCTTTGGTCTTATCAGCTCATATCATCTGTAAAGGCATACCGAAAGGGGACACTGACAGGAGAAGTCGCAAAAAAACATAAAAAACTTGCACGTATCCTGGTCCTTGGTATATTTGTGACAATCGCACAGGGTGTTGGTATCTACTACTTCTTGTTTATGCTCTAAACATCTTCACGGCAGGACCATATGGGTCGTGCCAAAACTCTACTCTTTAATTGACAATACCAAGAAATCTATCTCATATATATAGACTGTTTCTGTCCGTTTACCTTTACTTTATACACTACACCATCACAAAAAAGAAGAGGTTTAGGGATGAACATACTGAAGTTGTTTATAGTGTCAGTGTTGTTGGCTGTTGGTGCGATGGCTGGATCGGCTAGGGGGCTGGATCAGGCAAAAGAGGCTTTGCTGGATCAGGATTATGAAAAGGCCTTTAGTATTTTTTCTGGACTTGCGGATGAGGGAAATATGAAAGCACAATACTTTTGTGCAGGTATGTATGAACTTGGACAAAGCGTTGCCAAAGATGAGGAAAAAGCTTTGCACTGGTATGAAAAAGCAGCTCTACAGGGCATGAGAGAGGCGCAGCAGACAGTTGCTTTTAGATATATGCAAGGTATCGGTACTGATGTCGATCAAGAAAAGGCAGCTTATTGGTATGAAAAAAGTGACAGAAGGGTCTCTGTCGAAGATGCCAAAGCTTTGGCACAGTGGTTTGACCCCAACAACACATCAGGCTCAAACAACTAGTAGTTATACCTGAAACGGTGTTTCACTCAGTTGTTGAAAATTCCCCAGGGACTCTCCTGTCCCCGTTATGTCTTTCAGTCTGTATATCTCTTTTTTATCCAGGAAAAATTCCTTTATCGTTTTGAAACTCCCTTGTTCCAACATGGCCGAAGAGGTCTTCTTCTCAAGCAATAAAAACATCAGACAGATGGTGGAAGAGGCAAAGTCTGGGATAAAGACATCCTCAGATCTTATGATATCCGTAGCAAAGTCTTCTAGTTTTTCAATTCCGGTTGCCGCACTGACCAGTGGAATGTCGCAGTATCCGGCTACCAAGCGGCTGAGATCATCTTTTTCAAGAGGACGGATGTAATCAAGATCATCCAGGGTGCTTGCAAGCATGTAGCGCCCTATAGCATTGTTGATGAAGGGGAGGATGTTCTCTTCAGCAATTTGAGTGTTGCCATCAGCAAGACTCAGCATTGTTATCTCAATATTAAGCGCCTCTTGTATCTGGTAGTTTAAAAGACTAGCAAGTGCATCGATACGATTATCAAGCGGGACGTTGACCAGCACAGCACTTAGGCGTAAAAAAGCGTCTGCTTCGATGACTCTTGGACCTTGCGGGTACATCTGCTCGTCAAAGTGCAGACGATGGTAGATACTAAAAAGTTTTTCCGTGTCATCTTGCGTGGTGATCAGCATCGCTTCAAGTACGAGACCGGGTGACTGTGTTGGCAGAGAAAGAGAAAAATAGTTCTCTTTGTGTATCAGTTTAAGATCGGGGTAAACCTCTTGGAGTGCTTTGAAAGCGACGACGATATCAGGGTTGTAAACGGTTGGATGATTAAGTATGAGCTTTTTTAGGAAACTTCCCTCATCAGGGATGTGAAAAAGGCCGTTTATAGTATTTGTATTTTGCATTAGCAATTATAAAGAAGATTGGTATAATTGCACTTAAAAAGGTAGATGATGTTTATAAATTTTAGCAAAAATATAGTTACGGTTGTGTTGATCGGCGTATTTGGACTTTTGATATCGGGGTGTTCTAAAACAGTTCAGCCTGTTGGTATCATGAGTGTGGAAAAGGTGGCGATCGACGGGTATGACCCTGTGGCATATTTTGTTGCATCCAAGGCATCCAAAGCAGATGGTACGTATCACTATACGTATAAAGACCTGGTATGGCATTTTGAATCAGATGAGAACCTACAGACTTTCATTGCCGATCCTGAAGCGTACACTCCGAAGTTTGGTGGTTTTTGTGCTTATGAGATGGCGGACGAGGACCTTGTGAACAGTGATCCAAAGTTTTGGTACATCCATAACGAAAGTCTCTATCTTTTTAATGATGAAGATGCCAAAGAAGATTGGTTCACAGAGATAGACTCCATGCTTAGATCTGCGCAGGAAGAGTGGTCAAGACTGAACACTCTTGAAGAAGAAGTCTCTCAATAGACTTCAGACCTTAGTCCGTATTCTTATACGAACACTTCACAGCCAAGACCAACGGGAATAGGGTCATGCAGATGTATCTGCACCGTGTCATCATCCTTTGTCCTGTATAGCTGATAAGGAATATAAAGCAGTCGTGCAGACAGCTTGTTATCGGCTGTAAACGCCTTCTCTTCTACATGTATTCGTATACCACTCTCCACGCTCGGTGAAAAGTTCTCCGGAATGGTCACATTAGATATCAGCGCCATGGCGGTTATTCTCTCCTGCTGTGCCTCATCCTTTAGCATCTGCAGCAGGGTCTCATAGCGAACAGTGTCATCAGTATGTTCAATATGAAGGCTTCGTATGTCATTGTTTGGCTCTAAGACCATAGCAAATGAGTTAAGGTTTTGAGACGATATCAGCATCTCTTTGGCATAATCGATACACTCGTCGAGCATTGTAAATAGATGTTCGTTATCCATATTTATCCTTTGTCTGATTATAGTATAATCCACCCATGATTCACTTTAGCCTCAGCGATGTTCGCCTTATTGCAGACTCTTCCGTATTTTCTCGTGCTTATGATATGAACGAGGCATCTTTGAGCAAGATAAAAAGTGTGAGTATGGCCAGTGAGGATATCATGCAGATCCTCTCCACCACACAAGGCTCAAAACTCTATAAACAGACGGTCAATGTCTATGCCCAGGAAGAGGGTGTCAAGATCATTGGCAAATGCTCCTGTGAGAGCGGTCGTAACTGCAAGCACGTCGTCTCATCCGCCTTGGCCTACCTGGATGAGGCCTCTATCCAAGATCAACCTTCACCTTCCAAGAGTATAAGCAAGAACGAGCAAAGCGATTGGCTTGTTCAATTGGAATCAGCCTTTTGTACACAAGAGCCAGAACCCTCTAGCAAGTCGAGCCTACTTCTGTACGAGCTGAACCTGTCCAAGTCCGAAGCCATAGAGTTAAGCCTGTATACGGCAAGAGAGCTCAAAGGCGGCGGCTATGGAAAGATCAACAGAGCCCGTCCTAACACCGTCTTTAATACCTACAGACCTCCAGAATACTTTAAGGAGAATGACAAAGAGACGGTTCTTCTGTTCAAGACACTCAGTCAGGGATTAAAGACAACCGTGACACTGAGCGGAAAGCTGGGTGCCATGATTCTTGAAGGGGCGGTCTCAACGGGAAGATGTTTCTGGAAAAGAGGTCATAAAAAGGCCCTGGACTTTTCGGATGAACGTTCACTTGGCCTGGCATGGGTGCAAGAGGGTGAACACACCTCTTTGAGTTTTGAACTGGGAGAGGATACGCATCTGATATATGTCGATCCATTGTATTACGTAGATACGAAAAGCAAAGCGATCGGACCGGTAAAGACAGACCTGAGTGCAGCACAGTTGGAACTTATTGCCAAGGCCCCGAAGTTTCCCTCTGAAGGGATAGAAGAGGTCGCTTTGCACGTTGCTTCAAAGATCCCTCAATTGAGTATCAAGGAACCAAAGAACCTGGATCTACAGATCATAGACAATGCCAGACTCAGACCCAAGATCCATCTTAAACGGCTTACGGAAGGTTATAGACTGGAGCTGACATTTCTTTATGATGATATGTGTGTCAAGGCACTGCCATATTTTGAGACACAGACCTTTATTCAAGAGCGTCTGAAGATCAAACGGGACAAAGAACAAGAGAGTCATTTTATTAATGTCCTGCAGGGTTACGGGTTTAGACCACAGGGCGACGGACTTGCTGCGCTGAACATACAATCATGGAAGTCGTTGCTTGAGGCCGAAGAGACTCTAAAAGAGATGGGATTTGTAGTCATCAAAGACAAGGGCTTCAGTCTAAACTTTCATAGTGTCGAACAGGTTGGCGTCAAGGTCGAGCAGACATCGCACTGGTTTGACATTGGCATGCATATTATGCTCGAAGAGCAGAGACTGCCACTGCTTCCCATCGTCACTCGGCTTTTGAACGAGGGAATAGACCTGAACTCCAAAGAAGACCTCTGTTTCGAACTGGAGCAAGACACTTATATCAGTCTTTCACCGAAGGTACTTGAACCTATCATCAAGACCTTTTATGAACTTCTGGACAAGCCTAACAGTGAAGGCTTCAAGTTACGACGATATGAGGCACCTGTCATCGGGAACTTCTCTGCAGATGTTTTCGAGATTCAAGACGATACCGATTTGAGAAGACTCTCACATGAGATGCAAGACAGACATGTGCTGGAACATCAGTCCAAAGGTCTGAAAGCGACACTGCGTTCTTATCAGGAAGAGGGTGTCGCTTGGATGCAATTTTTGCGGAGGTATGGTTTTGGCGGGATATTGGCTGATGACATGGGACTGGGAAAGACCCTGCAGACTTTGGCACATTTGGGAATAGAAAAAGAGTCCGGCCGACTTGACAAGCCGGTGCTTATTGTGGCACCGACCTCGCTTCTTGGGAACTGGAAGTCAGAAGCGGAGAAATTTACACCAAACCTTAGAGTAGCCCTGTATTACGGAAGCAATAGGAATTATATATTAGATGATATCAATGCGTACGACTTGATCATAACGAGCTATACGCTGCTCACTCTTGACATCGAACTACTGAAAAAAGAGAAGTTTTATTATCTGGTCCTGGACGAGGCACAGAAGATAAAGAACTCACGTTCAGAGTCAGCAAAAGCAGCGAAGCTCATTGAGAGTGAGCATCATCTGGCCTTGAGCGGAACACCTATGGAAAACCATCTTGGCGAACTGCATTCGATCTTTGATACGGTGATGCCGGATTTCCTCGGGTCGACAAAAGCGTTTAAGACTCTTTATCAAAACCCGATGGAAAAAGAGCACAATATACAGGCACAAGAGCGTTTGAACAGTCGTATACGACCCTTTATGCTGCGGCGTACGAAAGACAAGGTGGCAAAAGAGCTGCCATTGAAAACGGAGATCATCCGTACCGTCAGTTTTGAGTCTGATCAGGCGCAACTGTACGAGACGATACGTGTCTCCATGGAAAAGTCTGTGAGAGAGAGCATCAAGGCCATGGGGCTGGCAAAGAGTCACATCTCAATACTCGCAGCACTTTTAAAGCTTCGTCAGGTTTGTTGTGACCCGAGGCTTTTAAAAATAGAAGAGGCACAAAAAGTCCAGGAGTCCGCAAAGCTTGAGATGCTTACAGAGCTGGTAGAAGAGCTAAGAGAAGAGGGACGGCGTATCTTGATATTCTCACAGTTTACAAGCATGCTTGAGATCATCGAAGCACAGATGATGGACAAGGGTATTCCTTACTCCAAGCTGACAGGCTCCACGATCAAAAGGCAGGAACAGATCGACAGGTTTAACGAAGACAAGACAGAGGTGTTCCTGATAAGCCTCAAGGCAGGCGGAGTAGGGCTTAACCTGACCAAGGCAGATGTGGTCATCCATTATGACCCATGGTGGAATCCCGCAGCTCAGGATCAGGCAACCGACAGGGCCTACAGGATAGGTCAGGATAAACCGGTATTCGTCTACAAGCTTATCGTGCAGAACAGCGTCGAAGAGAAGATCATCAAGATGCAAGAGGACAAAAAGAGCCTGGCTGAGGCCATCTACGAAGGAAAAGAGCAGGGCTTTGCCAAGATGGACGAGAAAGACTTGTTGGAGCTTTTCAGATAAGACTTAAAGAGAGTGACAAAACGCTCTATATTGCACTTTTCTTGACAATGAAAGCCATCATACAAGCTCTTTAGATAGTGTGTCTCAACTCTAATTGATACCGCTTGTGCTATAATCGCACCTATTATAAAGACAAGGTTACATCGGTGCAAACCCCATCAAACAACACTCAAAAATTCATTCTAAAACTTTTTCCCGAGATCATGATAAAGGGCTCTTCGGCAAAACGTCAGATGACAGGACAGCTCTATACCAACCTGGTGACTGTTTTGGAGCGTATCGATCCCGAGATAAAGGTCAGAAAGTTCTCGGACAAGATCGAGGTCGTTACACCAGTTGAAGTTTTGCCTGAAGTACGAAAGATGCTCCTAAACACTTCGGGTATCGAGATGGTACTTGAAGCCCTGCAGTTTGACGATATGGACACGATTGACAAGATCAAGGTCAAAGTGGGCGAACTCATGGGTGAGAGCCTCAAGGATAAGACCTTTGTCGTAAGAGTCAAGCGTTCGGGTACCCACACCTTTCGTTCACTTGATGTGGAGCAGACAGTGGGTGGATATCTGCTTGCGCATTTTGAGTCCAAAGGTGTCGACCTTCGCAATGCCGAGGTCACGATTCGTATCGAGCTTATCGACAATCAGCTCAATATCATCACCTCTGCCTATAGAGGGCTTAGTGGTTTTCCTCTGGGGACACAGGGTGATATCCTTTCTTTGATGTCGGGCGGCTTTGACTCGACAGTCGCTTCATACCTGACGATGAAACGCGGTATCAAGACCCATTTTGTGTTTTTCAACCTTGGCGGTGCCGCACATGAGATAGGCGTCAAGCAGGTCGCTTATTATCTGTGGTCAAAGTTTGGCTCATCCCATCGGGTCAAATTCGTCTCCGTTCCTTTTGATGATGTCGTCACGGAGATATTCCGTTCGACCGGACCGACCTATATGGGCGTCACACTTAAGCGACTGATGTTGTTGGCCTCTCAAAAGATAGCGGATGAACTGGAGATAGATGCTTTGTTAACGGGTGAGAGCGTGGCACAGGTCTCAAGCCAGACTCTGCGTAACCTCGCCCTTATCGATCAGGTGTGCGACAAGCTTATCCTGCGTCCGCTCTCTACGATGAACAAACCTGAGATCATCTCTATCGCCAATGATATCGGGACACGTCATTTTGCCGAGAACATGCCGGAATACTGCGGTGTTATCTCACAAAACCCGATCACTCACGGTTCGTTCAAACGTATGGAAAAAGAGGCAAAACGTTTTGACTATAGTGTCTTGGACAAGGCGGTTGAAAATGCTGAATATATCTATGTGGATGAAGTCATAGCCAATGTAAACGATCAGGCGGCAGTCGAAGTGGTACATGATCTGGACGCAGAAGACTACGTGGTCATCGACATTCGTGCAGAAGGCGAGTGTATAGAGACTCCGTGTGAGAGTATCAAGATCCCTTTCCATCAACTCAAGACTGAGTTTAAGAAACTCGCAAAAGACAAGAAATACCTGCTCTACTGCGAAAAAGGCATCATGAGCCAGCTCCACGCGCAATACCTGAGAGATTCAAAAGAGTGCGAAGACATCAAGGTATACAGACCTCTGTAAGACGTAGACAAGAGATGGACACTAAAGTAAAAGGCTAGACAATGCGACAAAGAATGAAAAAGACACTGTTTATGAGCTTGGGCTTTCTTTTTATCCTGCTGGCTATTTTAGGTGTTTTTCTACCGTTGTTGCCGACAACACCCTTTATCATCCTTGCTGCATTTCTGTTCTCAAAATCTTCCGACCGCTGGCATCAGTGGCTGCTCTCAAGCAGAGTCTTTGGCCCTATGTTGAACAAATGGGAGTGTTCACGATGTATTCCCCGTTTTGCCAAGCTTCTCTCTTTTAGTATGATCGCGCTTTTTGGTTCCTTCTCAGTCCTCAGTCTTCCTTTTATATGGCTCAAGGTCCTTACGATACTGTTGATCGCCTATGCCTGTTATTTTATCGCCAATATCAAGACCTGTGCCGAAGAAGTATCTGCGGTAAGGGTGGATGATTAAGGGCTTCTTTGCTACTGTAAAATAAAATTTATGGCATAATAAAGTACTTTAAACCAAGGTGTACATATGCCAGAGATATGGATCGCGTTAACGGGGCTGATAATACTTGTGTTTTTTTGGCGTCAGCTTGTCGTCTTTAGGCTCAAGGGGAAGATAAACTATGCCCCTTTGGTCTTGATCACAGGTTCTATTTCCTCAGTCTCCCTTTTTATCTTCTCAACGGGTGAGTTGAAGAGTGATATCCAACACGCTCTTATCCCGATGTTGATCGCATTGATCTTTTACATCGTGATGTATCTGATGTATCAGATCAGAGTCACGATGACCAAGGAAGAGCAGAAGAGTCATGAACGTCTATTGGCGACGCTTATCGCAGATATCTCAGGTTACTTTCATATCTTGGATGAAAAGCTCTCTGATATCGCGACAACGGAAGAGAAGACCCTGCAGGCTGTCCAGCTGACATTGAAGAACGAACTCTCCGAGTTTAACCAGCTTTCCAAACAGCAGGAGATGCTTGCTTCCAAGCTTGAGGAGATGTATAAACAAGAAGAGAGTGCTTTGATAAGGGTGCAAAAGTTCTTGGAAAACGATGTCGTGGATCTTGATAAAGTCGTACATCGACATATTGACATTCTACGTATCGCAGAACAGGATCATTATAACAAACTCTTAAACATACTAAGTAATATGAAGCATGAGAGCGACAATGAAGCGGTGTCGCGATCTATCAACAAACTCTCTGAGAATGTCAACAATCTGCAAAAAATGTTTATATCAAGCGTGTCAGACGTGACCAAAGAGGTGAGCGATCAGGTCTCACTGGCTCTGGAGGCTATGAGCAGTGAACTCAAACATGCCAAGCAGTTAAGCGAGAGTCTAAACATCTCTACGCAGGAGTATGAGGTGAAGCTGCAAGAGCTTCATAAACAGACGAGCAAGCTACTGCAGAAGTCTGATACCATACATGAGAGTATGGATGATACTTTTAACCAGGCGCAAAAGGTCCGTCCTGTCTTCAGTTCACTAAATGAACTGATCTCCCGTCTGATGGATATCTATGCTGAGTACAAGCATGCAAAAAAAGAGCTGCATATCCTCGCCTCCGAGCTTGGAAATGCCGAGGAGAGACACTTTAATATCATGGATAAGAAGATGGACGACCTTGGCGAAAGCATGCATCAAAAGATCGAGGCCTCACTCAAAGAGCTTAAAGAACATTATCATATCGCAGACAGGGACGTGACCAGCACTGTCAAGACACTCGCTGCCAAGGCACAGTTGAAAAAAAGCTATATCGAAGAGTAAGTGATCAGAACTCTAACTCTCTTTTTATCTGTCTTTGTCTGTCTTGGCCATTCTCAGGAACTGTTACCCCGTACTCAGGTGATGATGGGCACTTACGTCACGGTCAGTCTTGAAAAAGAGAAGATGCTACATACAAAAGCCCTGTTTGAACGCCTAAGACAAGTCGAGATGGCCTTGTCCTCCTACGACAAAGATGCCGAGATCTATAGGCTTAACCACGAGCATGAAGTGGAGATCTCACGAGACACCTACGAGGCGCTTTCCCTGTCAAAGTATTATTATCAGCAGACTAAGGGTTATTTTGACATCACCATCGGTTCGATCACCAAGGGGCTTTTTCGTTTTGGCGAGGATGAACGCATCCCGACCCAAAAAGAGCTTTTGGAAGCGAAGGTAGACTTCAAGGGTCTACACTTCACAAAAAAGAGGGCGTGGACAGACGAGGGTGTCAAAGTCGATCTTGGCGGGATGGGTAAGGGCTTTGGCGTGGATAAGGCGGTAGCGCTTTTAAAAGAGCAGGGTGTATCGCGGGGTGTGGTAGCTCTTAGCGGTGATATATTCTGTTTTCATGAGTGTGAGATGAGTATACAAGACCCTTTTTCTTCAGGACACCTGGCACGCTTTAGCATGGCTCAGAAAAACACGGCGATCTCGACAAGCGGAAACTATAGACGGTATGTA
Organism: Sulfurimonadaceae bacterium; assembly: GCA_041562655.1. Lineage (GTDB taxonomy): Bacteria > Campylobacterota > Campylobacteria > Campylobacterales > Sulfurimonadaceae. The sequence continues at coordinate 601 of JBFEXN010000052.1, read as the reverse complement.
CAAAGCTCAGACTACAACCATCTCATCAACCCCAAGACAAGAACGTCACAAAAGACCTTCGCCTCCATCAGCCTGATCTCGGACCGCTATAGCAACAGTGACCTCGACGCCTATGCGACAGCCGCCTCGGTCATGCCAAAACGAGAAGCCTTCGCTTTTTTAGATGCTTTTAGAGGACTGGGCTATTTGGTCGTGAGCAATGATAAGAAGATAGTGATGAATGAAGCCTTTAAGAGTCTGACAAAAGGGCTTGAAATATTGAAACCAGAAGACAGTGTAAGTATAAAGCCTTTACTGTATCTACCTGAGAATGAGCACTAAGGCGCTTGAGTTCCTTGTAAATGGTTGTAATTTTCAAGATATGGGTGTTTTATTGCATAAGCTGTTGTTCTTAGTACTTATAAGAACACTGATTCTGTTCAATTAAGTAAGTTTTCATAGGGCAAAGCATAGAGTGTGCACCAATAAATAGTTAGAACTCAAAAGGAATTGAATTTAAATGAAGTATTACACAGCTATCTTAGTTTGGGAAAACAACAATCGAATTGACAAATTAATTGAATTTAGAGAACTGGTTTTGGAATACTTTAATAATAGTAGT
>JBFEXN010000051.1:0-10585 GCA_041562655.1 Sulfurimonadaceae bacterium | reverse complement strand
CCTGCTTACATTTATGGTTGGAAAACAACAGATCATTCCAGGTTTGGAAGAGCAGATCTGTACAATGAGTATGGGTGATAAAGGTGATGTTCATGTACCAGCAGCCAAAGCATATGGTGAGTACAATGATGAAGCACTTCAAGATGTTCCAAAAGAGCAATTTGCAGGTATCGATCTTACTGAAGGTATGAGCCTTTACGGTCAAAGTGAAGACGGTGGTACAGTTCAAGTAACAGTAAAAGAGATCAAAGAAGAGTCTGTAATGATCGATTACAATCACCCACTTGCAGGTCAAGATCTGATGTTTACAGTTTCTATTGCAAACGTTCGTGAAGCGACTCCAGAAGAAGCGATGACAGGTATCCCTGCTGAGAATGCTCAACCAGCAACTGGTGGTAGCTGTGGTACAGGCTGTGGATGTCACTAATTTTTTAGCAACTTCCGATGCTTCACTTGAGGCATTAAAAACTGCAAACCTTCTCAAAGGTTTGCCTGTTAATGCTTTTATTTTTGGTCAAAGTGGAACTGGAAAAAAGAGCTTGGCAAAATATATTCTTCCCAACGCTCCCATTGTCGATGCGAATTTGTATCATGAACTTGAGGACACATTAAGTTCCAATAGAACGATCATTATCTCTAATTTTGACAAGATACCGAATTTCGACAACTTTAAAGCACTAGTAGATAAGTATGAAGTCCGTGTTATTGGACTTTCTAAGTCAATATTCAACAGTGAAATCATAGATAGGTTCTTTGGCATCAAAGTATATCTTCCGCCATTGTCGGAACGTAAAAAAGATGTCAAAGCATTGGCGGAGCGTTTTTTAGATGAGGCATGCGCGTTATTTGGTATCGATGATAAGGTCGATATCGATATATCGCGAATAAACCTCGCGAACAACGCACATTCTGTTCGTCGTTATATCTATATGAAAGCACAGTTCCAGGGTATCAACGAACATGAGCTGATGGAGCTGATGGAAACCTATTTAAAAGAGAAAATGGGTGGTAACAGCGACTATAGAAACTTTCTTTATCTGTATGAGGCACCGCTGATCAATGCAGGTCTGGAAAAATTCAAGACTCAGTTTCAGCTTTCGGACAAGCTGGGACTCAATCGAAATACATTACGTAAGAAAATAGCAGAAAACAAGGAATATTTAAATCATGAGTAAAGTAGCATTTATCTTCCCGGGACAGGGAAGTCAAACGATCGGTATGGGTAAAAGTTTTGTTGAAAACTCTGAGCTTGCAAAAGAGATGATGCTCAATGCATCCAAGCGTACTGGGATTGATTTTGAAAAACTTCTGTTCGAAGAGAACGAAGATATCAATAAGACGGAAAATACACAGCCGGCAATACTTCTGGTAAGTATGATGGCGCATGCACTGTTCTCACAAAAGTCTGATATAAAACCTGCCCTCCTTTTGGGACATTCACTTGGCGAGTTCTCAGCAGTATCGGCTGCTGGAGCCTTAGACCCTATCGATGCCGTCGAACTTGTTCATGCACGTGGTAAGTTGATGCAAGGTGCCTGTGATGAGATCGAGGCATCGATGATGGTAGTGCTTGGTCTGAAAGACGAAGAGGTTGAGCAGATCTGTGCAGAGGCTCAGGCTGAAGGTAAAAAAGTATGGCCTGCAAACTATAATCAAGACGGCCAGTTAGTAGTAGCGGGTATGAAATCAGACTTGGCTGCCATGGAATCAGTGTTTAAAGAAGCCGGTGCCAAAAGAGCGATGCTTTTAAACATGTCAGTTGCTTCACACTGTCCGATTCTTGAACCTGCTCAGGCACCACTGAAAGAGAAGATGCAAGATGTGTTGAAAGATACGTTCATAGCTCCAATCATTTCAAACGTTACGACAGCAGCTTACTCGACGAAGGAAGAGGCACTTGAGCTTCTGACAGACCAACTAACAAAACCTGTCAAATACAAACAAAGTATTGAGGCGATTGCCGGTGATGTAGATGTTGCAATCGAGTTTGGAAACGGCAAGATATTGGCAGGTATGAATAAGCGTATCAATAAAGATATGACGACATATAATGTCTTTGATATGCAAAGCCTTGAAGCTGTATTGGCTGAATTAGCGTAATGAAAGTCGCTTTAGCTCAGGTCTCACCAAAACTTAACAGAAGCAATATTGATATGCATATGCAAGAGATTGCCTCTTGTGATGCTGATGTTATAGTCTTTCCTGAGCTGTCTTTGAATGGGTATCTGCTTCAAGACAAGGTGTATGAAGATGCGTTTACTCTGGATGAACTGGATTGTTTTGTCCAAGCGAGTCGTAATATCGACATAGTCCTTGGTTGTGCACTTCGACAAGATCATCGTATTTTTAATGCCGGTATCTACTTTTCAAAAGGTGAAATCGTACATGTACACCATAAGGTACACCTTCCAAATTATGGAATGTTTGAAGAGGCGCGTTATTATTTCAAGGGTGCGTGTATAGAGTTTTTTGAGACGTTATATGGAAATACAGCTATGGTCGTATGTGAAGACCTTTGGCGAGCAGAGAGTATTGCGGAACTTTCTGCCAAGAAGCCGGAAATCATATATGTCTTGGCTAACTCACCCGTTCGTGACTTTAAAGAAGATGGCCTTTTGATCAAAGATCAATGGGAGTCTATCTTGAAGACCACAGCACTTTTGTGCGGTGCTTATGTTGTCTTTGTGAACCGTGTGGGATTTGAAGATGGAATCGGCTTTTGGGGCTCATCTATGATCATCACACCTTCGGGTGAAAAAGAAGCCGAACTAGTTGGCTTTAAAACTCAGACTCAGTCTTTTGAACTCAACAGACAATTACACTTTGCACAGAAGCAGATAATAAAGAACGACGTATAAATATTGACAGAAGGATATTGATGAAAATCGCAATTATGGGCGCTATGCCAGAAGAGATAGCTCCACTTTTAGAAAGAATCGGTGAATACAAGGTCACAGAGTATGCCGGGAATAAGTATTATGAAGCAACCTATGGCGGACATGATCTGGTCATCGCATATTCCAAGATCGGTAAGGTCTTCTCGACGCTAACAGCAACGACCATGTTACAAAAGTTTGGCGCGGAACTACTTCTTTTTTCTGGTGTTGCCGGTGCGATCAATCCAAAACTGAAGATAGGTAACCTAATCGCTGCGACAAAGCTATGCCAACATGATCTGGATATTACGACTTTTGGTCATCCTTATGGATATGTGCCTGAGGGGAAACAGTTTATTGAAGCAGATGCTACCCTGGTAGCAAAAGCAAAAGAAGTCGCTTCACAGATGAACTTGGAGTTGATGGAAGGTACCATTGCCACAGGAGATCAGTTTGTAGCAGATCCTGAGCGTAACAAGTGGATCGGTGAGACCTTCAACGCGGATGCTCTTGAGATGGAGGGTGCTTCGGTCGCTTGTGTATGCGATGCTATGAATGTCCCATTTTTTATTCTAAGAGCTATTTCCGATGCAGCTGATATGGATGCGAGTTTCTCATTTGATGAGTTTTTAGAGAGTTCTGCACAAGAGAGTGCGGCTTTTATCATAAAGATGGTTGATCATATTGGATAAGCAAAAGTCAATATGCCCTTCTAAGAAGATCATGTCCCAATTGGGAAAGACAAACGCCGCATTCGAACTGATAGAAGAGGGCGATAAGGTTCTTGTGGGACTTTCCGGTGGAAAAGACTCTTTAACACTTATCCATGCCATGCGAGAGCAACAGCGTCGTGCTCCTTTCGATTTTGAATTCGTCGCAGTAACTGTAGGGTATGGTATGGGTGAGAGCTTTGAATATCTAACCAAGCACTGTGAAGAACATGGAATAAAACATGTGATCCACGACACTAATATTTATGAAACCGCTCAGGAGAAGATCCGAAAGAACTCATCGTTTTGTTCCTTTTTCTCCCGTATGCGAAGAGGCTCTCTTTATAGTGCGGCACAAGAGCTGGGATGTAACAAGCTGGCCCTAGGACATCACCTTGATGATGCGGCAGAGAGCTTTTTTATGAATATGATCTATAATGGTCAGATGCGTGCACTTTCGCCTAAGTATAAGGCTGGTAATGGATTGATCGTTATTCGTCCTCTTATCCAGATGCGGGAGCGTCAGCTGCGTGCCTTTGCTGAAGATAACAAACTTGATGCCATTGGTGATGAAGCTTGTCCGGCCATGCGTTTTGATATTAAGATGCCTCATGCAAGGGCAACGATGAAAGATATGTTGGCCGACATGGAAAAGAAGTACCCTGATCTTTTCGTTTCCATTAACGCCGCTTTTGGAAATATCTCGGACGAAAGTTTTTTTGATCCGAAACGATTTTTACTTTAGTTTATTTTATACAGTTTTATTTTATCGTTTTTTGTTAATATTAATTATTGCAAAAAAGGATGGTCCCTGCCGTGTTTGACAAGATTGAAGGATTTCGTAAGCACTATAGATTAGCCGATTGTTATGATGAGTTGATTTATCTTTTTATATCCGTCACGCATAAATCAAGTATTGCATATCTTGCAGGATCCTTCGTGTTCGTATGGTTTTTGTATGATGTCATTCCTTTGTCACTCCTCATCCCGTGGGCAATAATCCAGTTTTCTTATCCGTTTATCAGACTTTATTTGGCACATATTTACAAAAATATTCCTATGACACAAGAGATCAAGATAAGGTTCCAATATCAACATATAGGTTTAGCTTTTATTGCCGGAATAATGTGGGGTAGTGCAAGTATCATGTGCGCTGTTTATGCGCCATCTCCTTATGAATACATGGTCTTGACTGTTATTGTCGGACTCACATCCGGATCTTTGATAACGTTGAGTTCACTTTATCCCGTCTATCTTGCCTTTAATTTTCCCGCTCTCTTTCTTTTAATGCTCTCTTTCATTTTATATGGCGATAGTTTACATTATGCAATAGCTTCCATGATAGGTATATTTATTGTTATTGTCCCTTCAGCTACTTGGAATATCAATCGAAGTTTCAAACACGCAGTTGAATTAAACAGGTTATATGCACATTCCCAGGCTCAACTGAAGGAGATCAACGCATCTTTGGAAGAAAAGGTGCGTGAGGAAGTGGAATATAATCGTCAAAAGGATCAGCAGATGTTAGCTCAATCCCGCTTGGCTCAGATGGGTGAGATGATCTCTATGATAGCACATCAGTGGCGACAACCGCTTTCCGCAATCATTGCGACAACAGGTTCGATGAGTGTCAAGATGCAACTTGATGAATACGATGAGGGTTTTATGGAGGAGGGGCTCAAGAAGATCAATATGTACTCTCAGTATCTTTCGACAACGATCAGTGACTTTAGGAACTTCTTTAAGCAGGAAAAGGAAAAAGATATCACAAGTTTTAATGATGTTGTCCTGGGTACTTTGCAGATAATCGGAAATTCTCTAGAGAACCAGGGGATAATTGTCGAGACCTATTTGGATGCAAAAGTAGAGTTTCATTCGTATCCTAATGAAATCAAGCAGGTCTTATTGAACCTGTTGAAGAATGCACAAGACATGTTCTTTGAACAAAAGGTCAAAGAACCAAGGATTATCATAAAAACAGAAAATTCTGATGACAAGTTGTCTTTAAGGATCTGTGATAATGGCGGTGGTATAGCTGATGAAAATATTGAGTACATATTCGATCCCTATTTTACTACAAAAGAGAAGCTTGATGGGACAGGTCTGGGCTTATATATGTCAAAACTTATTATCGAAGATCATTGTAATGGGACGTTGAGTGTATCCAATGAGGATGAAGGTGCCTGTTTTACGATAAGTCTTCCTCAAGATTGATATTTTTCTTAAAAAAACATTCAACTTCTGATGCCTTTTATTTATTTTGATATAATTTCATCAAATTATAAAGATAAAGGCTTATTATGAATATTTATCCTACTAAAGAGATCTTAGAAAATTCAGATATGAAAGTGGTAGACGTGCGCACAGATATGGAATGGCAACAAACAGGTGTTGTCCCAGGTTCTCATACCATAACATTTTTTGATCATATGGGAAATTATGATGCAGAAGGATTTTTAAAAGCTATGGATGATCTTGGCGGAAAATCGGTAGAAATCGGTCTTATTTGCCGTACAGGTTCACGTACAGCTCAAATAGCGGGCTTTATGGCTCAACAAGGTTATAATGTCAAGAACCTAGCCGGTGGCGTCATGAAGTTGATGAGCGAAGGCTACGATTTAGAACCTTATAAAGCTTAAGAATCCAAATGAATAAACAGGAGTGCTTCCTGTTTATTAGTGGGTTTGTATCTCTCCTACTTCTCGAGGCGTAGAGATAGTCTCATTGAACTCTTCATATGGCTGAGCTTCTTCACTACAAGCCGTTAACAATAGGCTTAACATACCGATCATAAGAGATACTTGCAGATGTCTCATCATGAGTACTCACTTTTGATCCGCTGCAAAAACTCAATAATACGAATTTGATAGGTCGATGTGTCCTCATCTACACTGCATTCACTAAGTGGCAAAAGTTGTTGAGGATCAATCTTGTGGGCATATCGGGGGATTTGACGGATCTCTGTACGGATGTCATCGATGAGATCATCAATACTAAGGCCATTTCTTTTTTGCACTTTTTGAACATATTCACGCGTGGTCAGTAGAAGCATATTCGCTCGGTCTGTTTCTTTGTAAATCTGCATGCCCGCATCAAAGACAAGGTTGTACTCACACTCTGCGGGATGGCGGTTGGCTGCTATGATAACGGCAAACAGCTTAGCCCGAAACTCTAAAGAGCTATGGTGGTAGACGAGGACTTCTCTCAGCCCGGTATAAAGATAATGTTTTAGGTTGAAGAAAAATTTCATCTTTGTGCACTTTGATTTTGTAAGTGTATAATTATATCACTAAAAATCCAAGGAGAAGTGTGAATACCAAGGTTTATAATCTTTTGTTTGGGATGATGATTTTATTAGTACTTGTTTCCTGCTCCAGTCCCCAGCCTTTACAGCATACAACAGGTTTCAAAAGAAAAGGGATGATCTATTCATTAAAAGAGGCAAGAATGATCTCCAAAAACAGGTTAATAGAACAGTTAGAGGCCTATCCTGTCATATTTATCGGTGACTTTCATAATGATGATGGGGTGCATCTGTTTATAGCTGATCTGATAAGGAATCTGGGTAAAGAATACAAAATCCATTTAGCAAATGAGTGGTTTACACCTGCGCAAAAGAAAGAATTGGATCTGTTCGTTGGTGGTCAGATAGATGATAAAGAATTTATCAGAGAAATTGATTGGGACAGCCGTGTAGGTTACAAATACGAGAGTTTTCAAGCCATATATAAGAGCTTAAAAGATGTCAAGGGAAAGATGTATGGGATCAACCTGAGTCAGGGTGAGCGGAAAAAGATATCTCTGCTACAGATAGATCGGATGAGTAAGAATGAAAAAAACTTTTATGCGAGTCTTGATCTTAATGTCTCTATCCATCAACAGATGATCTCACCATTTTTACGTCATTGTCATGCCCCGCTAAAGGGTGAGAGTGAACCAGAATGCTTGAAAAGGATGTACAGAGTCCAAGTGGCATGGGATGAGAAAATGGGGCAGGAGAGTGCCCGTTTGGCGAATAACTTACTACAAAGTCCGCAAGACAAACTAATCGTCTTTATAGGTGCCATGCATCTGAGGTCTTCTTTAGGTGTCAATATGCGTTTTGCTCGCTACTCTAATAAGCCTTTTGTGACGCTTCTACCCCATTTTGAAGAAAAAGTCGACATAGGATTGGCAGATTTTGTTTACTGTGCGGGTTGTGAGCAAGAAACATTGTATTAGGGTGTCTCCTATTTGAACATTGTGTTTCTTCATTACGCGGAGTCGGTGGTGTATGTATTTTTGTCCATATTGAAACTTTTTGGGAGGATTAAGCTCATACAGTATTAAAAATAGTTATCTTTATATTCATGAAGTCCATCATTCTTGTTTTTTTTCTTACCATTAGACTGACGTATGCTCTTGATGATATCAATGGCTCATCGGATATTGAGAAGAGCTATATAGACACGGCTTATGACTCAATTGATACAACAGTGCATGAATTGGGTGTCAGCATTGATAGTGCTATACTTGGCATATATGATTTCATGGGCGGCAAGCCTAATAGGGATGAGTATAATCTCAGTGCACCCCTAGAGAGGAATGTAACAGATAACAATAGCAGTTTATTGAGTCTTAAACAGAGTGATGATGAGAACATAAGCGATGGCAACCTTTCTCAGAAGCATATCCCTTTAAGAGGGAAGACTAAAAGTCTTCCTGAACCGTTGGCCGTTGAAGACAAGCCACCGCCTCGACGTGAAATCGTGGATGAGTTTTTCTTAACGCGTAAGCTACTAGAAGAACGCGACAAGTCATATGTACGTGTTAGTTATATGTACGGATTGAACTCCTTGGAGAGGGAAAGCAATGACGTGACAATCCGTGCAAAACTAGGTTTAGGGCGCAGTAAAAAACGCCTTAAGCTTTTTATAGAGGACCTTAAAGAGGATAGTGCAAAGGACATAGGTAAATCGGGCGAGGAAGGGTCTGCTTCAATAGGGGTAGAGGTGGCTTCAAAAAAGCGTCTTGGGATCAGACCGAGATATTCGATAGGCTTTAGAGGCATTGACCCCTTTGTAAGAGCGCGCTATAGCTATGAGACAGATTTTGGAAGATGGCACTTTGAGCCTGTCCAGACCTTTTTATACTCCTTGAAAGATGAGTTCTCTGAAATAACAGAGTTTTATCTAGACACACAGGTGAGTAGGACAACACTTCTTCGTTTTGTGATAGATCGCGGGACAAAGTCGCATATCAATGGGATGCATTATGACGGATTTATTCAGTACTTTTGGACACCAAGAAAGCAGAAAGCCCTAAGTTTTAACCTTGGGTTTAACGGAAGTACAAGGTATCAAAATACGACTGTATACAGCGAGCCTCCTGTTATAGTAGAAGAGAACAGAGTGTTTAACTATCTATTTGTGATGCGGTGGAGAGAAAACTTTTGGAAAGAGTGGCTCTTTTATGAGATAGCTCCGGGAGTGAACTATCATGAAGTCCATGATTACAGACCGAACTATAATATCTTTTTTCGGATCGATATGTTTTTCGGACATGTCTGATGCTAAAACTACCTGATAAAACCCAGGGCTTTGTGATCGGCACCGGAGAGGGCGAGTTCCTCGATCTCTCCAAGTGTAAACCACTCGTGTTCCTCGATGTAGCTGTTATGCAAGTGAACTTGTGCGTCAAGTTTAAAATGCGAGTAGGTATGTGATATCGTTCCTAAAGTCTTATGGCTGGCTATCTTTTCATCTATCTCATATTCACTAAAGCCCCATAGGCCATTTAGGAAACGTGTCTCTCTTTGTCTAAGTGCGAACTTTCCCTTGTGCTGGTGGATGACGATGTGCTTTTTACGTACGGGAATAGTTTTCTTTGGCTTTTTTTGAGGATATAAAAGTGGATTCTCCAGAGCCTTACAAATGCGACTGAAAGGACATTGCATACAAAGAGCATGTTTGCTTGTACACACAGTCGCACCCAGGTCCATCATCGCCTGGTTGTAGTCATAAGGCCTTGTGCTATCAAAGAGGGTATATGCTTTTTCCCACAGTACTTTATCGCTTGCTTTTTCAAGAGTGAACACACGATATAAAATGCGCTTTACATTTGCATCCATGATAGGAACGGGTGTCTTGTAGGCAAATGCAGCAATGGCATGGGCTGTACTCTGACCAATACCCGGAAGTCGAACAAGCTCATTCACAGTAGAAGGTAGTCCCAGCTTGGACAACTTGGCAGTTTTGTGAAGGTTTCTGGCCCGTGTGTAGTAGCCCAAACCCTCCCACAACTTAAGTACTTCATCCTCACTGGCCTGTGCCAGGGAGTTTAGAGTGGGAAATGCTTCAATAAAGGGGAAATAAAAGCGTTCTTTCACTGTCTTTACCTGGGTCTGCTGTAGCATGATCTCACTGACCCATATCTTATAGGCATCGTCTATATTACGCCAGGGTAGGTCATGCCGACCGTTTTGCTTGTACCATTGGTAGAGTAAATCATGAGCTTCTTTATACATGCGAAAGTCTAACAAAATTCAATTTAAAGCCTCTCTTGGTTAGACTTGCATTCATGAATTTTGTCCAAGAACATACGACCTATACCTTAGAGGTAAAACAGTCAAAGTTTATCGCGCACCTTATTCCCTATCATCTATATGATCAGATGCTGAAGCAGCTAAGGGAGGAACATCCAAAGGCACGGCATTTTGTAGTGGCTTGGCGATATATAAACGAGTTTGATCAAGTCGTTGAACACTGCAGTGATGATGGTGAACCAAAAGGTACATCAGGAAAACCGACATTAGCAGTATTGGCAGGAAATGATCTAATCAACACTGCCGTCATTATCGTTCGCTATTTTGGCGGGACAAAGTTGGGTACGGGCGGTCTAGTCAGAGCTTACTCAGATGCGTGCAATGCGGTTATCCAGGAGAGCCGGCTTTTTCCCTATGTCAAATTACAAACTCATGTGTTTCATGTAGCGTATAGTGATATCAGCCTTATTGAATAT
>JBFEXN010000050.1:0-10842 GCA_041562655.1 Sulfurimonadaceae bacterium | reverse complement strand
GTTGAGAGACATCTGTTATTGGAGCAAAAACTTCACTTCTCACTCGAAGACAATGAGGTGTTTTTAAACTATCAGCCTCAGGTCGATCCGGTTGGTAATATCATCGGATGTGAAGTACTGCTGCGCTGGAACAATAAAGAGCTTGGGTTTGTTCCGCCGAATGACTTTATCCCTATCGCCGAACAATCAGGGTTTATGATCGAGTTGGGCGCTTACATCCTGGAAGAGTCTTTTAAGACATTAAAAGAATGGGATACCCAAGGTATTGTCCTGGAGCAGTTTTCCATCAACATAAGTATGCGTCAGCTCTTCTATCATAAATTCATTGATGACGTCCACCGCCTCTGTAAGATGTATCTGAACAAAGAGCTGACCAACAAACTTGTCTTTGAGATGACAGAGACGATCCTTGCCGAAGATATACCCAAAATAATCTCCGTAATAGAATCATTATCAGACCTTGGTATACGTTTCTCGATGGATGACTTTGGAACCGGATATTCCTCTTTGAGCTATTTACGACAGATGCCTATTCATGAACTCAAAATAGACCGCTCATTCATCAGTCAGATCAATAACAGCAAAGCCGACACAAAGATGGTTGATATCATCATCAGCATGGCAAAGACCTTTGGTCTGAAAGTCGTAGCAGAGGGAGTAGAGACACATGAACAGCTTGAGTTCTTATTGCAATACGGCTGTGACGTCCTGCAGGGCTATCTTTTTTCCAAGCCCTTGAGTAAAGAGGAGTTTGAGAAAAGCTATCCTCACCAGAGTACACCACCGCAAGAATCTGTCTCTTTTAATATCTAGCGTATCGCAGGGTTCTTTATAGAGAATCCAGACTCTTTTGTGCCGCTTTGTTTTGTCTATCATATGAGCGCTGATCAAACCCTTTTTGGGAACAACCCGTTAAAATAGAAATCACCACTATCGAAAGCATCACAATCTTCATTCTTTACCTTTGTCTTTTATTCGATAAGTATACCACACAAACATCTCTGTTCTAAGACTTTTCCTTGGCCCTGTAATACGATAAAAGCTGTTCTTTGAATAAGACTTTTCCACCGTAAGAGGGATGTCTTACCTTTATATGATCGACATGCATCCTGCTCAAGATCTCATCCGCGACATTGCCTACTGCGATCACGTCTTTGATCTCAAATATTGCTATGAGTTCTTGAAGATAGGAGCCTCCTATTTCAAGCTCTTTTACCGTTGGTTTTCTGTTGGAATTAAGATCTCCCTGTTTATAAGGATGGAAAGGAAAAGCATTCCATAACAATGGCAGGCTCTGCAAAGTCTCCAGCACCGACCACATTGCCGAGGCACTTTGCTCTTTTTTAACGCTCTTTGAGGAAGCCTTATATCCATTATGAAGACCGAACACCCTACCTCCACATACACCATTTCGTATGATATCTTCCGAGGAAAAGGGGATTCCGGTCAATCGACAGCCATTATACCCCGGGGCTTCTCCCACTAAAAGCGTATCACTGCTTTGCCCAGACATAAACATCAAGTACCTCTCAAGGTTCGATCGCTGAAGATTGGTCCGTTTTGCACTATAAAAGTTTGTCACGCCCGTGCTGAACGCTTCATCCTGTAAACGTCGCGTAAATTTCCTCACCCTTGAGGATATCCTGGTCATTGCGAAAACTCCCCTTAGATCACGTTAGCCTAATTCCAAGCATTTCATCGATGTGCGAAGCCGGTCTGGGCTCACTGATATAGTAGCCTTGAACAAAATCCACTCCCAGTTCAGACACCTTTTCAAAAGCATCTGCATCACTGACAAACTCGGCTACTGTCTGCGCACCTGTCATGTGTGAGAATTCATTGATCGTTTTAGTGATGTTATAGCTTTGCTCATCCGAAGCTATATTCTTCACAAACTGTCCGTCTATCTTGATATAGTCCGCCTGCATCAACATCAGATGAGCAAAGTTGGAATTACCCGTACCAAAGTCATCAATGGCTATCTTAAACCCAAGTTTTTTGAGATTCTTAATAATTGCAATAGCCTCATTCTCATCCTTATATTTTCCCGTCTCCAAGATCTCTATGATAATCTTTCGTGTGTCGACATTGATTGCTGAGAGCATATTCTGGATATCATACATTATATTGGCCTCTTCAAAGTCTTCAAAAGAGGTATTGATTGAAAACTCGACCTCAGGATATCTTTGTGCTACCTCCAAAACTGAACGCAGCATCAACAGGGTCACATCCGTCAGTTTTCCCATTTTTTTCGCCACATCTAAAAACATATACGGAGAAACGACCTCTTCTCCCTCGAGCATCCGGACCAAGGCTTCGAATTTACGCACCCTTTTATGCTTCATATCATAGATAGGCTGGAAAAATGGCACCAAGCGATGCTCGTGCAAGGCACTTTGAAGCCGTTTTGCCCACTCCTGATTATCCTTGAAGAGTTCTTTCTCATTGCGGGCTTCATCATAACTGAGGTATTTGATGTGCTCTTGTCTTCTTGCCTCGTCAAGAGCAATATCCGCACGTGCGAACAGGGGAAGTTCACTATCTGCACAAGGCAAGGCAAGAGAGAGTGAATAGTTCAATGCGATGTCAAACTCATCTAGACGAATATGCGCCAAAGAGAGCCTGTTATAAAGGTAATGCAGTTCATCTTGCAGATGTATTTTAGCGTCAGAACGCAGTGCAAAGGTATCACTGTAGATATGATAAAGCTGCATCTTTGAACGTGGAAAAGTATGCAGCATCTCGATGAGCTTGGATAGAGCGTCGCCTGCGATCTTTGGTCCATAGATGTTTTTCACCATCTTATAGTTTTCAGCGCAGACCAGGATAAGCGTAGAGTTCTCTCCAATATCCATATGCAGTTTATTCAGGTTTGGAAGGTGTGTCTGTGCATCAAAGTACAACTGATCAAGAAGCTTGTTGTGTGCCTTATGAAGATTCTTATGTAAGATAGCAAACTCGTGGATATCACTCTTATGAAGGTGCAGACGTTTTTCGTCAAAGAGCATCTGTGATATCTCTGCTATCTCCTGTATCGGAGTTGAGATGACCTTACTCACCTTTTTAGTGTTCAAGCGGATATAGACAAACAGTAAAAGGTGGACTATGACAATCACGATCAAGGAGATGACCCCATATTGCCTTGTCTCAAAATAGACCTTATTGATCTGTGCATTGATGGCATCTTTTTTCGCGATCAACACCAGTTCTAAACCTGTATCATGCAGCATCTTCTGAAAAAAGACAAAGTTCGACTCTTGCGTAGGAGAACAGACGAAAGGTTCTAAGGTGTCCTTTTCCCCGCGTTGATGCAGGCTATTGAACGAATGGATGCCAAAATCCTCATAGAACTCTTTTTCATTGGATGTAAACAGGACATGCCCTTTCTCTCCCAGAAGGATGATATAGGCACCAAAAGGCAGGGTGATGTCACTTATCTCCTGCGTGTTCTGTGATGTCAGGGTCATACCGATCACCCCTTCCATCTTGTCTTTGATGTAGATAGGTGCGACCACCGATCCTATCTGTCCAAGGTCCATCGCCCAAGGCTCTTGAAACAGAGGAATAAATATCGTGTTTTTCTCAGGATTGTGTTCCTCGTCCGCCTTAAAATAATAGCGCTGCTGCGTTGGGTCAAGTGTAGAATAGAGCTCCTCTTGAACCACAATACTCGGATAAAACAAAGAGTAGTATTTCCCGATGTTGATCCAAGCAGAATCGACAACACCCTCATACTGCTGCATGACAGCATCCACAGAGGGTTCAGCCATAGAAAGGACCTTCAATACTTCAGTGTCATTTTTGTTTAAGACATCGATATTTGTCGTATAGATAGAAGCGGGACCTTTTTGATCACGGATGAAAAACCCCTCATCTGAAAAAAAAGAGAGAGTTGGATTGTTGTAATAACTGCTGTTTTCAAAGAGCGATTCTATGATACTTTTCAACGCCGAAGCGTCTTTTTGGACACGCTCAATTTTAGCGTTCATTCGCTCCATCACCTGATGGGATACCTCTTCAAAACTCTGTGCAGCCGTACTTTGGATCAACACTTCGTTTCGCTCTTCTTGTAAGAAACCAAAGACAAAGATCAAAGTGATCAAAAAAACTTCAATCAGGACAATAGGCAAGACAGAGGATTTAAAGATCTGTCTTAAGACAAAACTGTTAAGGCTCTGCATGCGCTCTCCTGTTTGAATCTTATTTTACACCAACTATATATTAGCATCTTTTTCGTGCATTGTTTGGATAGTAGGGTATCTACACCGATACTTAGAATATCTATTAACTCGGTCATCTCATTAAAATTTATGCTCAAATTGGCTAAAATCTTAGTCAACTATGTTTACGCGGTAATATTTATGCGTATTTCTGCCTAAATATAAGTATCTTATAAAAAGAGTGTTATGTCAGTCAAGCAATATATTTTAGACACAATCAAAAAGCGTCCACTTATCATCGACGGCGCGATGGGAACCCAACTTCAGGAACGATCTGATCGTATAACACAAGAGCAGTGGGAAGGGAATGAAGGATGTAACGAGCTTCTCAATGTCACTGCTCCCGAAATTCTGGAAGAGATCTTTCATGCCTATCTGACTGCCGGTGCGGACCTGATCACGACAAACACCTTTGGTTCTTTTGACTGGGTACTTGATGAGTACCAAATAGGCCACAGGGCTTATGAGCTCACAAAAGCAGGTGCCGAGATCGTCAAACGCCAATGTGAGAAGTTCTCTACACCTGAACATCCACGCCTTGTCCTGGGCTCCATCGGACCCGGAACAAAACTTCCATCCCTCGGACATATGCACTATAATGAGATGCTATCAGGATATACAGAATGTGCCCTGGCCCTCATCGATGGTGGGACGGATGTCTTTCTGCTTGAGACCTGTCAAGACCCCTTACAGATAAAAGCTGCTCTTCACGCTTGTGAAGCAGCCAACAAAGAACGCGGGACTGAACTGCCTATCATGGTCTCTGCGACCATCGAACTTGCCGGGACGATGCTCATTGGGACCGATGCACAGACCATTGCTACGATCTTGGAACCTTTTGATATCATCTCTCTTGGTTTCAACTGTGGAACGGGTCCTGAACAGTATGGAAAACATATCAAGACCCTGGCCGAAGTCTGGGGAAGACCGATTTCTATCCATGCCAATGCCGGCCTTCCGCAAAACCGTGGAGGGTATACCTATTACCCGATGGGACCCGATGAGTTTGCAGAAAAACAGGAGAGTTTTTTAGACTACGATGGTGTCGCTTTTTTAGGCGGTTGTTGTGGGACGACACCGCAACACATCCGTGCGATGGTAAACAAGGTCAGCAATATCATACCAAAGCCTCCGGTAGGTTCGCAGCCGACTTCTCTTGCCTCCCTTTTCAACACCGTCCCATTGATGCAGGACCCTGCTCCGCTGCTTATCGGTGAACGCTCAAATGCGACCGGTTCCAAGGCTTTTAGAGAACTTTTACTTGCCGAAGACTATGAAGGGACACTGAGTGTCGGTCAGCAGCAGGTCCGCGCAGGTGCGCATGTGCTTGATGTCTCCGTTGGCTTTGCCGGGCGTGATGAGACGCGTGACATGAACAAAGTCATGGCGCTTTATGCACAAAAGATAGCCCTTCCGCTTATGCCGGATTCAACGCAGACGGCTGCTTTGGAAGAGGCACTCAAGATGATCGGTGGAAAGCCTATCATCAACTCGGTCAACCTTGAAGACGGGATTGAGAAATTTGATGTCGTATGTGCTTTGGCCAAGAAATTTGGTGCATCGTTAGTCTGTCTTACCATCGACGAAGTAGGAATGGCAAAGACTCTAGAGACAAAGATGGAAGTCGCCGAACGTATCTATGAAAGAGCAACCAAAGTGCACGGTATCAATCCAGAAGACCTCGTCTTTGATGTACTGACCTTTACGCTTGGTTCAGGTGATGAAGAGTACAGAGATGCCGCTATACAAACCATCGATGCCATCCGTGAACTACGTACCCGTCACCCTGAGGTCGGTACGACCCTTGGTCTCTCCAACATCTCTTTTGGTCTGGATAAAGATGCCCGACCATACCTGAACTCGATCTTTTTAGACCACTGTATCAAAGCCGGTCTGACCTCAGTCATCATCAACGTCAAACACATCATCCCGCTAAACAAGATATCAGAAGAAGATCAACTTATCTGTAACAACCTGTTGTTTGACAAAAAACCCGATGGACAGGCTCTTTTTGACTTTATTGAGCACTTCTCATCCAAAGAGGCCATTGACAATGAGGCTGAAGATGAAGCCTTCAATGCCCTTAGCGAAGAAGAAAAGATATCTAAACTTTTGATGGACGGGGATAAGGAACGGATGATCCCTCTCGTCGAAGAGGCCCGCCACAATATCGCACCGGAGAGAATCGTCAATGAGATCTTGATCGATGCGATGAAAGTGGTCGGTGAGCTTTTTGGTTCAGGACAGATGCAATTGCCTTTTGTCTTGCAGTCTGCCGAGACGATGAAAGCTACTGTCGATCATCTCAATCCATACCTTCCTAAAACAGAAAAGACAAGTGTTACGACCCTTGCGCTTGGAACGGTCAAAGGAGATGTCCATGATGTTGGAAAAAACCTTGTCGATATCATCTTGACCAATAATGGTTTCAATGTCATCAACCTTGGGATAAAAGTCGAACTCGATGCCTATCTGAAGGAGCTCAAAGAGTCTGATATCTCTGCGATTGGGATGAGTGGACTTCTGGTGAAATCAACACAGGTCATGAAAGAGAATCTCGAAGCGATGAAAGAGGCCGGCATCACTATTCCAGTACTTCTTGGCGGGGCTGCCTTGACACGCTCGTTTATCGATGACTTCTGCCGCCCATTTTATGACGGTCCTATCTTCTATTGTAAAGATGCTTTTGATGGGGTGACTGCGATGAGTCGTATCGAAGCAGGTAACTTTGATACAAACCTTCACCCTGCCGACAGCATGGAAAAACCTCAGCAGGAGAAAAAAGAGATTATCATCCCTCCTTTTGAAGAGCTGAGTATGCCTTCACGTGACGTGCATACACCTGTTCCACCGTTTTGGGGTCGCCGTGTGATGGAAGTCGGAAAAGACTTCCCGATTGAACTTGCCTTTGAATGGATCAATCATAAGATGCTATTCAAACAACGCTGGGGTTATAATGCCAAAGGTCTCAGTAAAGAAGCGTATGAGAAACAGCTTGAGACTAAGGTCTGGCCAGCATATGAACGCATCAAGCAGCAGTTTTTGGACGAAGGACTTTTTGACCCGACCGTTATCTATGGTTATTTCCCTGTCCGTTCTGATGATACGACGCTTTTGGTATTTGATGAGAGCGAAGGGTATAACTCTGAAAGTGATATCAATACCGAACCACTTGAGAACGTTATGGGAAGAGCGGAACATCACTTTACCTTTCCACGTCAGAGTAAAAAACCGCACCGTGCCCTTTCTGACTTTTTCCATCGCGATCGTCATGATGTCCTTGCGATGACCTGTGTCTCTGCAGGAAGCAAACTCAGCGCGTATGAGAAGACACTCTATGACAAGGGTGAATATACCGAGTATTACATGGTGCATGGTCTTGGTGTTGAACTGGCTGAAGCATTGGCCGAGATCGTGCACAAACAGATAAGGCTTGACCTTAACATCTGTGAGAATGAGAAACCTGTTCTTTCTGATGTACGTATGAACAAATACCAGGGGGCGCGTTACTCTTTTGGATATCCTGCCTGTCCGGACCTAGAACTCAATGTGCCTTTGTTCAAACTATTACGACCCGAAGAGTTTGGCATAGAACTAAGCGAGACCTTCCAGATCCATCCGGAACAGAGTACCTCTGCATTAGTCGTCTATCACCCTAATGCGACATACTATAATGTCTGATACCAGATACTAGTCCATAAAAGGAAACACATGAAAATCCACATCTTACTTCTAACACTGCTCACTTCTCTCATAGCGGGAGAGATCAGCCCTACAGAGTTCAAATCTGTTCCGATGTTCGCTCAGCCAAATATCAAGATCATTAAAGCCTACGATCACAACAAACTCTACGAACTCCAGCTTAAGATATCGACGCCGCGTGGGGCTCAAAACACAACGGTATATTTGACCAAAGACAAAAAAGTCGTTTTTGTTGGTGAGGCTATCGATGCTTCAACAGGAGAGTCGATCAAACGTCCTGTTGATATGAAGTCCATCCGTGCAAATGCTGACATTGTTTATGGTAATGGAACGAATGAGTACATCGTATTTACAGACCCGCAATGTCCCTACTGTGTCAAATTTGAAAAGATGTGGCCGGGTATGCAAGAGAATGTAAAACTGTATGTCTTCTTTATGCCTCTTTCAAACCACCGCGACGCTGTTCAGATGAGCTATCACGTGATGAAGCAAAAAGACCAAAAGGCAAAAGCAAAAGCGATCTTGGACATGGCGGATGGCGATAGAAGCTATGAAAGATTGACGATGAGTCAACAGATACATGAACTCTTTGGCCAAAAGATCAACGAGAACAAAGCACTTGCCAACGATTTTGGGGTGCGCGGTACACCTGCCGTCTTTGACACAAAAGGCGAAAATATCAACTGGACCACTATAGGCAGATAAATTTCATGATGACCTATACACAGTGGTTCAAGATGCATAGGGACAAACACCATCATGAAAGTTACATCCAAAAGCACTTCAAACTTTCATGGAATGAGATCATGAAAGCATGCACAAATACTCAACCCCTCTTTCAAACCTTTAAAATATAGGCTATACTTATAGCTTATGTCAAAAGAGGAGCCACACCATGTCTGATGAAAATCAAAACATCGATCATACTCCAACGGCTTGGGACAAAGAGTCTACCATATCGCATTTGCATTCTTCCGACTTAGATCTCTGCGGTGTACGCAAGGATATGATTCGTTTTGCACTAGAGCATCCGATTCGTGATATCAGGACCTATTCAGGCTATAAAGGGGATCTCCTTGTCGAGATTACGACCATAGATCCATCTGTTGTAGAGGTCCTAAAGACGCAAGCCGAATCCTTAGGGATGAAGACAGTTGTAAAACAAAGAAATACCATCGGTCTTTATGAGGTCTACTTCATTACACCTGATCCACATATATATGAACTGAAACTAAAAGAACCGGACTGATCCTCATTCACTCTTCTTTGTTGTGATTGACAAAAGAGCGACTTTGCACTATCATTGCGAAATTATAAGAGGGAAAACAATGAGAACACCTAAGGGTTTTGGCAAGAACTATTTTTCATTATCAGCCATCTGTGCCTACTCATCAAGTACTGTTTTACATGCCCAGTGCACCTCATTTACACAATCATCACGTAACTTCTCGTTCGAGACACTCGAAGAAGAGGATGACCCGCTTGAAGAGATAGAACTCATACAGGAGAGTTCTGTCTTCATACCAACGTCTTCATGCCATTGTAACTGCTACTTTAAAAAACGTATTTACGCTCTTCTTCTATTACTAAAAACATTTCCACAAACTTTTTTTATTTACCGAAAAACAAGATCAGGTATCTCTCCGCCTTTTTGACTTCCAATTCATCCAAAAACAAAATATAAATTCAGGAAAACAAATGAAAAAAACAATCACCCTATCACTACTTAGCAGTCTACTTTTGACTAATGCCTATGCCGAGACTATTCAACTGGAAGAAGTTACAGTAGAAGCAGCCAATAGAACAGAACAAAGTATCAAAGACCTTACTGAGTCTGTCACTATCATCTCAGCTCAGGATATAGCTGACTCAAAAGTGACAACACTTGATCAAGCACTAAACCGCCTTGGTAATATAGCTATGACAAATTATGGAGGAATGGGAAAAACGACCAGTCTCTACGTAAGAGGGATGGACACTGGACGCACACTTCTTTTAGTTGATGGCATTCGATACAACAATGTCACAAGCTCAAGTGGTGCTCAATATCAAAATATTCTTTTAAATGATGTAGAACGAATAGAAATCATTAAAGGCTCACAATCAGGTATTTGGGGAGCTGATGCCTCCGCTGGTGTTATCAATGTTGTTACAAAATCCGCATCAAAAGGAACACATGTCTCTGCAAATATCGAAGCAGGTTCTTTTAATACTCAGCTGGGAAGTGTGCAACTTTCCCATAAGACAGAGGCATTCGATATCGTAGCAGGTGTTTCTCGAATCAAAACAGAGGGTTTTTCTGCTGCTGAACCAAAGCAAGGGAATATTGATTATGGAAAAAGAGGTAACGAGTTAGGTTGGGAAGATGATGGGTATACCAACAATACTTATAATATAAAATTGGGTTACAATATCACTGATAATGACAGAATTGAGACAAGCCATAAACGCATAGACAGTTTTGTTGAATATGACTATGGTTCTGGAACAGATGCTGAAAACTATGATGATCCAAAAGGTTATGGAGTTTCAGCATATTTTGAACAAAATGATGACCGTTTTTACAGTGCTGCATTTAAACATAAAGACAATATAAATGATCTTGCATTACAGTACAATGACTCTTACTTCAACCGTAAAGTGAGTAACTTTAAAGGTAATGTTAAAGACATCTCTTTGCAAGACCGTATCAACTATGCAGAAGACTCTTTTCTTCGTATTGGCGGAAGTTATCAAACATTCAAACATGAAAAAGTCCAAAGCAGTACTATAGATAAAGACTACTCTGATAAAGCTGTTTATATGACAAACTATAACAAGTTCTCTGATCTTTTATCGTTTGGTAATACCATATTTACCCAATCACTTAGACATGACAATTATAGTAGTTTCAAAGACAAGACAACGGGTAAAATTGGTC
>JBFEXN010000049.1:0-10925 GCA_041562655.1 Sulfurimonadaceae bacterium | reverse complement strand
GATCCTCTCGATGGAACAAAAAACTATATCTCTGGCGTGCCAAACTTTTCTATATCAATCGCTTGTCGAAAAAACGAAGATATCATACTCGGTGTTATCCTGGATCCTGTGAGAGATGAAGAATTTACCGCTGTCAGGAATGAGGGCGCCTACCTGAACGGAAGTAAACTTCAGGTTAGCCAACAGATGAGTATGGAAAAGTGCCTCATTGGAACAGGTTTTCCCTTTAAATTAAAGGAATTCCTGCCGAAATATTGCAGGCACATCCTGAACAATGTATTACTATTCCCATGACAAAAGAAGGAAGAAGCCTAAATCTCGCTATCAGTACAGGTATAGTCTTGTATGAAGCGATCAAACAGAACTTTGCATCATATCAAGAGCTGATGTGAAAGAGCTTTTAGACATCCTTGTCCTTGCTGCTTTTGTTCTTTTCCTAGTGTTTATCTTCGCGGGTTATCACGCTACAAAGCGTGATCAGGACGAACAGGACTGACCTTATAGGATTTTATCTGCCAAACTTTCTAATGATCTTTCGAACTTTGAAAACATCGTCTCTGCTTTTTTAATGATTTTTGCCATTTCAGATCCCTTGAATACTTCAGTTTGAAGTTTAATTTGGATTAGTTTATTGGGAATTGCCACCTTTTTTTAATAATATTGCAAATTGACATATAATTGTGTAAAATAATGACAATTACATATTATTACAATATATATCACGATATTTAGGAGGCTTAGATGAAAGGCTTTAGTGAAATAGTAGAAGAGATCAAAGATGTCGTCTCGGAGGATTTTCCGGGCAAGAAGATCTTTGACAAAGATATTGCAGGTCTGCTTGGTATATCTCAGATGAACTTTGCAACGATGAAAAAAAGGGACAAGATCCCTTACGAAGAACTACTAAACTTTTGTGCCAAACGCTCTATCGCTATAAACTGGCTGCTGTATGGTCAATCCCCGGAAAGTTTGATCGAACCGACGAACAAGTTTTATATGGTTCGTTATTTTTCAGAGGTAAGTGCCTCTGCCGGAGGAGGTGCCTTAGATAATGAAGAAAGCTCCGTTCCGATGATGCTTGAAGGAAGTTTTGTTGCTTCTCTTGGTGGTGAACGAGAGTTGAAAAACATTGAAGCCTTAAATGTTTCTGGTGACTCAATGGAGCCGACTTTTGCTTATGGTGACATCATTTTTCTCAATCGAAGCAAGGTTGATATAGGTCGTGGGGGTATATTTACCATAAATACCGAACATGGTCTCTTCATTAAAAGGTTACAAAAGCGTATTGACGGTAAAATCGATGTTATATCTGATAATAAAGAATATGGAAAACAGACATTAGAACCAAATGAGCTCACCGTGGTTGGACGCGTTGTGGGAAGGTTTGGTTCTATAGACTAGACTTCATAAGGACTGTATATTGAAACATATTTACGCCATTGTGTTTACCGCTTTACTTTTAGGCTTGGGAGGATGTGTTAAACATACTCCTCTTGATAAGAACGCTCAGCTACATTTCAAAGACTTTGATGATTTCCCTCAGTATGCACGTGCTTACGAAAAGAACATTAATTCCCATATGAGTCTTCTCCCTGTACAAAAGGGATACGATCGAAAATACTTTGAACCATGGAACTACGATAAAACGCCTTTTAAATGCGAAAGTATCATGTGGCCACACAGAAGTTATACCTTTGAGAAGAGTTACGGAGAAAACCTCAGACCTTTACAAAAAGAGTGGTTTGATGAGATGCTTGCCAAGGGGAACTATAAAGAGTATGGCACACTGAATAAAAAAGCTATTTCACTCTATTATTTGAACCTTAGAAGTTTTCCTACACATAAACCTGTATTCAAAGACCCCAGCCGTGCAGGGGAGGGCTATCCCTTTGATTATCTCCAAAACTCGGGAATAAATGCGAACGAACCTCTTTTTGTCTCTCATCTTTCCGAGGATGGGGCGTGGGCATATGTCTTTACCTCATATGCGACAGGATGGGTCCCCCTACGCAAGATCGCTTATATTGAGGATGAGATTGCAAAGAAGTGGCAAGGTGCCCGCCAAATTGAATTAACACAAGATCATTATCCCATAAAAGATATCCATGGCAACTTTGTTTTTAAAAGTAGGGTTGGCATGCGATTGCCTCTGATAAGTATTGAGAGTTCGCATTACACCGTACTGGCGATTACTGTTGGAAAGAAGCAGCATCCGATGTATACGAAAGTCACCATTCCGTTTACTGCCGGACGGGAGGGACATATGGAGCTGACTCCGGATAATCTGATACAGATAACTGACCTTATGCTACAAAGCAAGTATGGATGGGGAGGACTTAACAGGGAGAGAGACTGTTCATCAATGCTCCGTGATCTTTATGCTCCTTTTGGATTATGGTTGCCACGGAACTCGTCAGAACAGTCCAAGGTCGGCAAGGTGATCTCTTTGGAATTTCTGACACCAGAGCAGAAAAAAGAAAAGATCATTCGTGAAGCCATTCCTTTTGAGACACTCTTGTATAAAAAAGGGCATATACTTCTGTATCTTGGTCAACACAATGGAGAGATAGCTGTTTTGCACAACGCTTGGGGCGTAAAGACTAAGGACGACAAGGGGGAGGGGAGAAAGATAATTGGAAAAACGGTCATATCATCACTCGAAATAGGAAAAGAGTTTAACGATTATGATGAAGAGAAGGGCCTGCTCTCACAATTGAGAAGTATAAACATTATTACACAGCAAGAGCAATAACGGTTCTAGGCTAGGATATCCAAAAGAGAGCCAAGCATCTCATCTTGTGTACGGATGGCGGTACCTTGTACCTCATGACCATTTTGTACAATAACCTGGTCTGTCAACTCTCTTGAGAGGTCAGTTTGACTTAGACTGGAGCCATTGTCTGTAGTCGTTTGAAAGTTGGCTGACACTGCGCCACCGCCGTTTGTCAAGGTTGTTTTTGTTGGAACAAAGCCTTCTGTGTTTACATTAGCCACATTATTTGCATTGGCGTTGGCAAAACCTTGGTGAGCGATAAGTGATGAGACATTGGCAGAAAAGTTAAGCATATGACATCCTTGTATGATGTAATGCTACAGCAAGGTGCCTAAAACGCTTATTAGAAAAAGTATTTAGAGAAGAGGCTTAAAAAGCCCTCTTTTCTTTATTAGTGAAGATCAGCGTTTAGCTTGATTTCACGAGTGCTGCGACGTGCTAAAATAGTCCCGTTTTCAGAGTCTTGTCTAAAGTGTAAGCCATTAAGACCCGCAAGCTCTTTGCCTTTAAAGGTTCCACCTGAAAGACTAGCCCCTGGGTTGGCTTCGTTTATCTTGACTAATTGATCTGGTGCGATCGTGATCTTTGTACCTTCTAGTATAGCTAGACCTGCATCAATAATACAGGCATCACCAAGTGGAATACCACAGGTTGAGTTTGCGCCTAGTAAAGAGTTCTTGCCGACTGAAATAGGGTTTCCATCTGTTCCGCTAAGAACACCGAGGATAGAAGCACCACCGCCAACGTCAGAACCATCACCAACAATAGCAGAACTAGAGATACGACCCTCTACCATACTAACACCTGTCGTACCGGCATTAAAGTTGATATAAGAAGCACCAGGCATTACAGTAGTTCCTGCGTGCAGTTGTGCTCCAAAGCGAACTTTAGCAGCTTCTAGAATACGCGTATTATCTGCTGGGATTATGTGCTGTAAGAAACGTGGGAACTTATCAACGAAATCAATCTCAGGATATTCGTTACGCAGTTTAAGTTCAATCTCATTGATGCGTAGATAATCCAGGTCAATTGGTGTGTTGCCATGCCAAGCGACATTTGGAAGTGCCCCAAATGCACCATTAAGATTAATACTTCGCAGCTCAACTTTCGCTTGCGAAAGTGCATAAAGCTTAAGATAGGTCGCTTCCACGCTTACGCATGCAGCATCTTCAAATAGGAAAACAACGCGGAACTCACCCTCTTTCATTCCATCATCTAAGAGCAGTTGAAAGAGTTGAACAATCACTTGAACGTTTTTGTGCGCGTCCCCGACAGCTTCTGTAAGGTATGGATTGAATGTATCAACACAGTGTTTCACAAAATCAAAGGTAATGTTGCAAGAGACTTCACTTTGACTCATGTCAACGTCGACACCACATGCTTTAAGCGCACCGATAAAAACGGCGGCACTTCCAAAGTTTTCATTCCAGTTGATAATAGGATAAGTAGCCTGAAGTACCTTTTCATTATCAATTTGGCTTAGATCAACACGACAAATACCAAACGCCAATGGGTCTTTGTAGTTTGGTGTTGATTTGATTTCTTCAACAAATGTCTTGAATTCTTCAGTAGTTCTTATCATACTAACTCGCTTATATAAAATTTGGCGAATAATACCATAAAAGTAGGTAGGCTTCTTTTAAGAGGAGGGAAAAGGGGGCATTCTTAAACTTAACCAATAAATATAGCTCAGGTGCTTTACTTTAGAAGCTAGTAAAAGCATTTCTTGTTATACTTCTAAAAATTATAGACAATAGGTATGTATATGCAGGATTGGTTAAAAATTCTAGAAGAAAACAACTATGTAGCCGTCAAAAAACATGTAAAATCCGGCGCCAATCTACAAGAGAGCAATGACCATGACGAATCGGTGTTAGCCTTAGCTATTAAGATGAAATGCGATCACGATATTATTGATCTGCTGATTGAAAACGGTGCAGACATTTTTCATCTTGATGATGAGGGTGTCAGCATACTCGATTTTGCTATTGCTTACAATAACCATGACATCGTCAAAAGACTTATCGAGCAGGGCTTTGACATTAATAAGACACATAGAAAAAGTGGTTTTACACCTGCTATGGCAGCCGTCTGTTATAACAGATATGAGATATTGAAGACACTTATAGAGAAAAAAGCAGACCTAAACTCCCGTGACACGAGCGGTTTTACTGCTTACACCTTTGCCAAAAAAATGCGAAAGCAGAAGATGATGGACATATTGATAGAGAACGGCTCACCGCAGTAGAATAGGGCAGTAAAGCACCCTCGTTTAGATCCAAGGTCTCTTTATCTTCTGTTGTCATATCTTTTTTGTATTATGAGCATAATCTAAAAGAAACTACCCTGGTTCTCATTTTCCAGCGGACGACGTTTCTCTTTAGCCAGCCATTCTTGCAACAGTTGATCAACAACCTTGCTCAGACTCATCTTATAACGGACACGAGCATACTTCATTGAGTCGTCCCAGACCTGTCTATCTACAACCAGTGATCTGGTGACTTCATCTTTTGGTTTCATTATTTTACCCCTTATATAATAAACTATATAGTAAGTAAAATGGGCTGAAAGAGAACTTTAGCCATCGATGAACATCATACGGTATAACGTATAATCTATATTGGTTAACATAATGTAAATTCTCTTTAATATTCTTGGGATACACTCTGCACTAGGTATATAGATCAAACTGAGATCTCAGTTCAGCCTTCTCTTGTGCACTTGAATAAGATTGCGTTGCTTGCTCGAGTTGTCTCACTTCGCTTCGCATTATAGAAAGCTCTTGTCTAGCCCTGGCTTCCATCATGGCGGCAGAAGCAGCTACCTTTAGGTCTTGAGGACTTGGACTAGCCGGCGCTAAAGCAGCGGCTTGGACTTGTCTCGCAATAGCTATGCTCTCATTAGGGGTTGAGCCGGAGGAAATACTGATAGGCACTTCCCCACCAATGGCATAAAGCTTTCCATCGGGTCCCTCTTGATAGGTAAAACTCGCCCCACCGTTTACGACAGAACCTCCTGCAGCAATATGGGCTGCCTCGTGAGCACGGACTTCACTGTCACGTTGCTGAAGTTGTGAAAGCTGTTGCCTCTCATTTGCACTCAGATCCGTTATGCTCTTATGATTGGAGCGTACCTCTTTCGTCTTATCGTTTAGCTGACCCAATCCGGCAGTGGCGTTTTCGGAGCAGTTCGTACAAGAAGGATTTAATTGATGATCAGAAGATTGATAGTAATCAATATTAAGGTGATATGATGACACTTTCATGCACTTATTATAGCGCAGCTCTTTCATACCTTGCGTATTAAAGAGTCTGATTAATATGACATTAAACTTAAATGACTTATAGTAATAAAAAATAACATTCAGGGGTACATGATGGCCACAGTGAGCTTTACTGACAATAGGGATGGTAAAACATATGAGTTTGATATATTAAGCCCAAGTGTCGGGCCTGATGTCGTTGATATACGTTCTTTTTATCAGCAAACAGGTATGTTTACCTACGACCCTGGTTTTACCTCTACGGCGAGCTGTAGTTCTGACATAACCTATATCAACGGCGAAAAAGGCGAACTCAGATATCGTGGTTATGATATAAGTGACCTGGCGACCAAGAAAAGTTATTTGGATGTCTGTTACCTCCTTCTTACAGGAAAACTACCCAACAGAAACGAGCTCTCTTCTTTTGACATTGAAATCCGTAAACGATCTTTTGTGCATGAAGGCCTTAAAAATCTTTTTTATGCCTTTCCTGACAGCGCTCATCCTATGGCCATGATGGCATCGTCTATATCTGCGTTGTCTGCCTTTCATTATGAACATCTTGATATCAAAGATCCGAACGAATATCAGGTGATGGCAAGACGGATAATCGCTAAAATTCCCACCCTGGCCGCCCTCTCCTATCGAAGAAGCCTTGGGATACCATTTATATATCCAGACATAGAACGCTCATTTGCAGAGAACTTTCTCTATATGATGCGTGCCTATCCATCTGTTGACATATCAATCAGAGATGTAGAAGTAAAAGCCTTAGACACGATCTTCACGCTTCACGCGGACCATGAGCAAAATGCATCAACATCAACGGTACGTGGTGTGGCTTCGACCGGAGCGCACCCTTATGCTGCTATATCAGCGGGTGTTAATGCTTTGTGGGGGCGTGCACACGGCGGAGCAAATGAGTCGGTAATAGCTCAACTCGAGATGATAGGTAGTGTTGACAATGTCGAAGCGTATATTAAAAAGGCTAAAGACCCTGACGATAACTTCAAATTGATGGGTTTTGGACACAGGGTATATAAGAACTTTGACCCTCGTGCAAGAATACTTAAAGGCCTATTGGACGAATTAAAAGAAGACCTTGGGGTAAACAGTGAATTGCTAGAGGTAGCACAAAAAATAGAAGAAGTCGCACTGACGGACGAGTATTTCATCCAACGCAAACTCTACCCGAATATCGATTTCTATTCAGGCTTGATCCTGACCGCCTTGAAGATACCGAAAAATATGTTTACAATAATCTTTGTCATCGGCCGCGCTGTGGGATGGATCACCCAGTGGATAGAACTTAAGCATGACCAAGAGATGAAAATAGCACGCCCGAGACAGAGATATATTGGGCCAACAAACAAAGAGGTAAAATGAGTAAAGAAGAACTTTTACATGAGATCGTCGATCTGATCAATGAATACGGGGCACCTTCAAGTATTAATCCAAGTGTACTTGATTTCCTTTCCGAGGATGATTTAGAAGGTATAAAAGCCTCTTTAATAGAGAGCAAACAGCATCATCTTGATGACAAAGAGTGGTTAAATCAGTTTAAAAAAGAGCTTTGATACTGTTGTCTTTGAAGATATGGAGAATATTTTTCACTGCTTTTTAAGTTTAACGGAATATAATCTCAACACGATTTAACAGCACTTATTTATCACTTAATTAGATTTTAACAAGAAAAGTTAATAATTGATATTTAATAAGCGAACTGAATGTGCGACGTATAATAATTTAAACAAAATCCAGGAGAATCTATGTCAAATGTTGATCTAGTACAGCTAACTGAACAGACAAAAAAACTAACCGCAATGGTTGTCGAAGACGAAGGCGTAGCAAATGAGCTTTTAAGCTCTACCTTTAAGAACTTTTTTTCTGAGGTCTCATCTGCTTTTAATGGAAAACAGGCCCTTGAGATGTTTGAGCGTCTACAACCTGACATTATCTTTGTCGACATTGTAATGCCAGAGATGGATGGTATTGAACTTTCACGCAAGATACGTGAGATGAACCCGAATCAGATCATTATAGTTATCTCTGCAAGTAATGACATTCAAAAGATCTCTGAGTCGATTGAAATCGGTGTTAACAGTTTTATTCAAAAGCCAATTGATACAAAAAAGATCATTGAGTTACTTGGAAATGTCACCGCATTGATTACTAAGAAGAAGAAGATAGAGACAAAGACGTTCTCCATCTCGCTTCCGTTAAACCTCTACGAACTAGTCGATGAAAATGCCAAGACGGAGAGTATCTCCAAGAATGCGGTCATTATCAGAGCCTTGCGTTCTTTTTACGACCAATAAATCAAATCAGGGCTTTTCGCCCTTCCCTTCTTTAAATATCTTCGAACCGTTTTTAAACATCTTTAATTGGTAGTTCTATGGTGAACTCGGCGCCTTTGGCTTTGTTCTTTACGCTTAATGAACCACACATAATATTTTCAATGATCTGTTTTGACATGTACAGGCCAAGTCCTGTGCCTTGCGTCTGATTCTTGGTCGTAAAATAAGGATCATAGACCTTCGCTATTATGTCTTGACTGATCCCTCCACCGTTATCACTGATCTTAACCAGAGCGTTAGAGCCTTTTCTTTGCACTATAATATTGATCAGTTTTTCTTCTCCGCCATTTGACTGTATCGCTTCTTGCGCATTATTCATTATATTGACCAATACTTGCTTGAACTCATTTGAACATCCCAATATCAGACTGTCCTGTTTGATGTTGATATTGCACTCAATGTTATTGTGATTTAAATTCGTTGACACCAAGGCACAAACCGAATCTACGGCATCTTTAAGACTGAACTCTTCCTTGCTGTCACTGTGTTTGAAAAAGTTTCTAAAATCATCAATGGTTTGAGACATGTACTGGAGCAGATTGTTTGACTTTTCATAGGAGTCAGCGATCTTTTTGGATGTCAAACTTCCAAGCTGGTCGGATATATAGATGTCTTGCATAACCAAAGCCATGATATTTAGCGGTTGGCGCCATTGATGAGCGATATTTCCTATCATCTCTCCCATCGACGCAAGACGTGACTGTTGATACATCATATGATCTTTCTGACGATTCTTCTCTACTTCTTGACGTATTCTTGACTCCAATGAACTGTTAAGTTGCTTTATCTCTTCTTTTCTTCTGATCAGATCGTCTTCGATTTTTTTGCGAGCAGAGATATCCGTCATAAACGCATACGTCATCTTGTTGCCATGCTGGTCATGCATAGTTGTGGCATTGGTTATCGTGTGAAGCTGCGCGCCATTCTTTGTCATAAACACTAACTCATAGGTGCGGCTGGATACGTCATCTATGAGGTCTGCTTGTGAACGACAAAGTTCTTGGTCTTTATTGTCTATAAAATCAAAGGGTAGCCTGCCTATGATCTCATCCTTACTGTATCCTAGCATCACACACAAAGAATAGTTGGCATCGATTATCGTAAGATCAGGAGCTAGAAGCCAAAACCCCTCTGTTGTCGTGTTTATTATCCCGGCATACAGTTCTTCATACTCTTTGTGATGGGTCTTATTGACTATTTGTGTGTGCTCTGGGAGCGTTGTAAATTGAATATCTGTCGCATCAATGGCATCAGAATGAAGAAGCGTTATGGTGGCGTTTGCATTGACAGATTGAATCTCACGTGATATGTTTTCGGACAAATCCATGTCCGAAGAAAATATATGCACCAGCAACGGTGTTGTGAGTTCGCTGTTATTCATAAACTCGATCAGATTACCAGTATCAAGATACGTATGACTGAATTGTTTCATGTGATTATTATAACCAAAATCGTTCCTTCTCTTGCAAGTGCTTGTTGTAAAAAAAATGTTGTTTAGATTTATAATCACTTAAGAATATAATGACTATAATTCCGCCACAACAATTAAGTTGTCTTTAACGGCCCCATCATCTAATGGTTAGGATTCATGGTTTTCATCCATGCCATAGGAGTTCGAATCTCCTTGGGGTCACCACTCACACATTTTCTTTTCACATAAACAACAAAACCACATCGTATTACAAATATCTCTTTTTCATTGTGTTTGAATCGTCCTTCAACAGGGATTTTATTAGAATATGCTAGAATTCCATACTTTTATTTTAGGAATTTTAATGTTACGTTTTGCACCTAGCCCTACGGGAGATATGCATATAGGGAACCTTCGTGTTGCCCTTTTTAATTATATACTTTCGGTCCAAAAAAATGAAGATCTTATTATTCGTATCGAAGATACTGATAAAGAACGCAATATCGAAGGCAAAGATAAGGAGATTATCGGTCTTTTGGACCTTTTTGGTATCAAATACAGAGATGTTATCTATCAGAGTGCCAACCTTAAGTACCATCGTGCGATGGCGCTGCAGCTTCTACATGAGAAGATAGCTTTTAACTGCTTTTGTTGCCCTAATACACTCGAAGCCAAGCGTGAACAAGCCAAAGCGGACCGTAAACCATATCGCTATGATGATGCTTGTCTGTCTCTCTCACCAGAAGAGACTATTGATAATGAATCACCTTTTACCGTACGATTGCGCAAACCGAGTGTTGAGGTGAGTTTTACGGATGCTATCAAAGGAGAGATGAGTTTTTCTCCTGATGATATTGATAGTTTTATCATTCTGCGGGCTGACAAAAACCCGACATACAACTTTGCCTGTGCCATAGATGATATGATCTCTGACATATCGATGGTTATCCGGGGTGAAGACCATGTCTCAAACACACCAAAGCAGATAGCGGTTCGTGCTGCCCTTAACTACACTAAAGAGATCGAATACGCTCACTTGCCGATCATCCTAAATGAACAGGGCAAGAAGATGAGTAAACGAGATGACGCTTCAAGCGTCAAGTGGTTGCTTGAAGAGGGGTT